>JAKSUT010000114.1 GCA_024408705.1 bacterium
TATTTTTCGTGGTGTGTACTTGCTATTTCTGTTACAAGTTTAAAATCTTCTGAAATATGGATTTTTTCCAAAATGTTGTGTGTAATTTCAGCGTGTTCTTGAATATGTCTGTATTCTTCATCTGTAAGTTTTCCGTCTTTTTGTAAAACAGAATCTCTTATACCTATTTTTCCTATATCGTGAAGCGTAGCTGCTGTTTCTACGATATTAATCATTTTTTCATCAAGATTCATTGCTCTTGCAATAAGTCCTGAATATAGTCTTACACGGCTTGAATGACCTGCTGTAATCTTATCGCGGGCATCGATAGAGGTTGCTAATGTATCGATAAAGCTTTCAAATACTTGTTTCTGTTCCTTTAACATTTCTTGTTGTTTGTGGAACAGTTGAGCGTTTTCTAAGGCGATACCTGCGTTTGAACCGATTGCGATAAGGAATTCTTCATCTTCTTCGTTAAATTCACCTTCAAATTTGTTTAAAACTTGAAAAGCACCAATGATTTCTTGGTTAAGGTTTTTGATAGGCATACATAGAATAGTTTTTGTATGATAGCCTGTTTGTCTGTCTATTTCAGGATTAAATCTTCCGTCAGAATAAGCATCTTTGATGTTTATTGTTTCACCTGTTTGAACAACGTGTCCTGCAAGACCTTTGTGAACAGTAAATCTTATTTCTTGACTTTCTATACCAAGTGCAACTTTTGACCAAAGTTCTTCATTCTTTTTATCATATAAAAATACACTACATCTGTCGGCTTGTATTGCGGCTTTAGTTTCTTCTGCGATAACTTTAAGCAAGATGTTGATGTCTGTTTCTGCGGCAACTGCTTGACCAATTTTTAACAGTGCAACAAGCGGATCACGTTTTTTAGTAGTATTTGGTGTGCTTATTTTTTTAATTTGATTTTCAATTTCAGATTTTAGGTTATAAATATCTTCTTTGTTTGCAAGTTTTTTAGCATTTTGAAAATATAAAAGAGCTTCTTTGTTGTGTTGTTCTTTTAATTCTATTTTTGCAGTTACAAATTCGTTTATTAATTTTGCAGTTACGTTATTTGTAGAGTCTGCTAAATATTTTCCGTCATTTATTGAATTAAATGCTTTTAGATATTTTTCTTTATTTTTATAATAAGTATTTAGACCGATTAGAGAAAGGCAAATAGAAACATTTTCATATTCTTTTGTTTTACTAAATTCTTTTAAAGCTTCTTCTAAAAAAGAAAGACATTTGTCGTATCTGTTTTCGTTGTGTAGATTTATAATATCTTTAATTATCGGACTTGCTTGCAGAGAACATTGAGTATTTTCCATTTTTTACCTTCTTAAAAACTTCCTTTATCTGTAATTTTATTGTACAATACTTTTATTCATTAGTAAATAGGATTTATGCATGGAGAATTTTGAAAAAATAACAGTTTTAGTACCAGTATATAACGAAGAAAATACGTTATTAAAAATATTAGAAAAAATTGAAAATACTGATTTCTGCGGATTAGAAAAGGAAATAATTTTCATAGATGATGCTTCTCAAGATAAATCTACTGAAATACTAAAAACTTTAGAAGATAAGTACAAAGTTTATTATCATTCAAAAAACTTGGGCAAAGGTGCAGCTTTAAAAACAGGTTTTTCAAAAATGACAGGTGATATTGTAATTGTTCAAGATGCAGATTTGGAATATAATCCTGCTGATTATAAAGATTTAGTTCAAGCAATTATTGATGATAAAGTTGATGTAGCTTATGGTTCGCGATTTATAAATTTGAATTTAGAAGCTTTTATGTTGCCTAATTTGTTGGGTAATAAATTTATTACTACTGTTTTTAATATCTTTTTTAATACTCATTTTACAGATGTAGAAACTTGTTATAAAGCCTTTAATGCAAAGTTTTTAGAAGGTGTAGATATTAAATCAACAAGTTTTGATTTTGAACCTGAAATAACTGCAAAAATGATTAAGAAAAAAGTAAGAATACAAGAATTTCCTATTTCTTACGTGGGTAGAAAATATCACGAAGGAAAAAAGGTTTCTTGGGTAGATGCAATTCATGCAGTAAACGCAATAATTAAATTTAGATTTTTTAATTAAGGAGAAATTTTGAAAAAATTTTTAGTTGCATTTTTTCTTATATTTTCAATGGTTTTGCCGGTTAGTGCAGATACAGCAAAAGTTTTAAATGGCGGAGTTTTTGTTCAAGAAGTTCCAAAAGATTTTTTTGGAATGTGGAGAGTTTCTTCTGATTTAATTTCAACAAATACTCAAGGAGTTTTTAAAACTCATGGTGTAGATTTTTGGAACATTTCACGCAAAGGTAACATCATGTATCTTGAAAACCCTTTTTCAGGAGCAAAAGCATCTATTTCAATTTGTGAGTTGAAAGGAAGTTACATAAAATTTGAAAAAAACGGCAGTTTTGACGGACAAAAACTTACTGATAAAGTTGCAATAACTTTAAACAAAAATACATTTACAGGTGTAAATAAGTTGAAGTTAGATACGTTTTCAGATTATGATAATAAAATCATAAGAAGTAATGTAGCAACATATAAATTGACAGGCGAAAAAATTTCAGGAACAGGATTAAAATAAAAAGGAAGAGTTTATGGAAAAGCAAATTTATGAATTTGATACTATTATATTAGGTGGTGGCCCAGCAGGACTTTCTGCAGCAATTTATTCTGCAAGAGGTGAGAATAAAACTGCAATAATAGATATTACAATGCTTGGTGGTCAGCCATCAAACTATTTAGAGCTTGAAAATTACCCTGGATTTAGTGTAATTGGTGGTTATGATTTGATGGAAAAATTTGAAGAACATGCTGATAAATTTGGTGTGGAAAAATTTCCAATGCAAGAAATTGAAAAAGTTGATTTGTTGTCAAAAATAAAAATTATAGAAACAAAAGAAGCTACTTTTAAGGCAAAAACTGTTATTATAGCAACAGGCGCACAAGCTAAAAAACTTGGTATTGCAGGTGAAAAAGAATTTGTAGGTAGAGGTGTTAGCTACTGCGCAGTTTGTGATGGTGCTTTTTATAAAGATAAAACCGTTGCCGTTGTTGGTGGTGGAAATGCAGCCGTTGAAGAAGGTATGTATTTAACAAAATTTGCTAAAAAAGTTTATATTATTCATAGAAGAAATGAACTTCGTGCTGATAAAATTGTTCAAGAAAGAGCTTTTAAAAATGAAAAAGTTGAATTTATTTTTGATACTATTCCAAAAGAAATCAAAGGAACAAATTTGGTAGAAAATTTGATTATCGAAAATGTAAAAACTGGAAAAGAAGAAGCTCTTGCAACAGATGCAGTTTTCCCTTACATTGGATTTACTCCAAATGTTGATTTGTTTAATGGTCAGTTAAAACAAGATAAAGCAGGTTTTATTGTTACTGATGAGACAATGCAAACTTCTCAAGAGGGAGTTTTTGCGATAGGTGATGTAAGAACAACTCCATTAAGACAAGTTATAACAGCAGCTTCAGATGGTGCAATAGGCGCTGTATATGCAACAAAATATTTGGAAACTTTCAAAGAAGTTCAAGTATAAATTTGTTTGTAAAAGAAAAGTTATAAGAACGGCGATTTGAAATTTTCAAATCGCCGTTTTCTATTTTTATTTTGAATTTAAATCAAAATGTTTTTATTTTTCATCAAGAGCATCAACACCTGGAAGAATTTTACCTTCGATAAATTCTAAAGATGCACCGCCACCTGTTGAAACGTGAGTAAAGTCTTCAGCTTTGCAGAATTTTTTAGCTGCTGAAACAGAGTCACCACCACCGATAACTGAAATTGCACCATTTTTAGTTGCTTCAACAATAGCATTCAAAATAGCTTTTGTACCTTCAGCAAATTTAGGGTTTTCAAATGCACCAACAGGTCCGTTCATCAAGATAGTTTTTGATGATTTAACAACTTCAGCGAATGCTTTTTGAGAGTCAGGACCAGCATCAACACCTTCAAAGCCGTCTGGAATATTTTTTATATCAACAACTTTGTTTGTTCCGTTTCCTGAGAAATCATCTGCAACTAAAACATCTGTTGCCATTACAAGATTTACACCTTTGTCTTTTGCTTTCTTTTCGATAGCTTTTGCAACTTCTAATTGGTCATCTTCACAAATTGAGTTACCAATGTTTCCACCATTAGCTTTGATGAATGTATAAGCCATACCACCGCCGATAATCATATTATCAACTTTGTCTAGCAAGTTTTCTAAAACACCGATTTTAGAAGAAACTTTTGCACCACCAACAACTGCTGTGAATGGACGAGTTGGGTTATCCAATGCTTGAGATAAACATCTCAATTCTTTTTCCATTAAAAGACCTGATACTGCAGGTTTTACAAGTTGAGCAACTTTTGCAGTTGAAGTATGTTTTCTGTGAGCAGCACCAAAAGCATCATTTACATAGAAATCACCAAGTTTTGCAAGTTCTTTTGCAAATGTCATATCGTCATCTTTTGCTTCTTCAGCTTTGTAGTAACGAATGTTTTCTAATAATGCAATTTGTCCTTCTTTCATATCAGCAAGTTCTTTGTCTGCACCTTCGCCGATTGGTGATTTAACGAATTTTACTTCTTCACCTAAAACTTTTGACATATATTTTGCAACTGGTTCTAGTGATAAATCTTCTAATTTTTGACCTTCTTTAAGTTTTTGAGGTCTGCCCAAGTGAGCCATAAGAATAATTTTTGTACCATTTTCTTTCAAATATTTTACTGTTGGTAAAATAGCTTGAATTCTTGTGTCATCAGTTACGTTTTTGTCAGCATCTAAAGGAACGTTGATATCTACTCTAACTAGAGCTCTTTTTCCTTTAATGTCTGTTAAATCTTTGATTGATTTTTTCATTTTTTAGCCTTTCTTTTATAAATAATACGTTTGTTTGTTTCGCTACTTTAATTCTACAATATAAATAATTTTAGTAAATAGAATAAAATTTTAAAAATTTAGACATTATAAACTATGTAAAAATTTTAAAAATGGGTATAATATACATGTATCCTATTTT
>JAKSUT010000115.1 GCA_024408705.1 bacterium
ACTGATAACGTTGCTTGGGCTCACCTTGATATCGCAGGAACTGCATTTTTAGATAAACCTCAACACGAATTCATCAAAGGTGCGACAGGTGTAGGCGTTAGAACTTTATTCAACTACATTCTTGAACAAGGAAAATAACAAAACACAAAATTAAAATACAAAAAATACGTACTTTTAAAAAAGTACGTATTTTTTATTAAAAAGATAAATAATTGTTATCAGACATTGTTTGTGCTAATCTTTTTGTAAAAAGATTATTATTAGAGGAGAAATAAAAATGAAAAGAGTTCTTTTATGTATAATGGACGGTTGGGGAATAAATACCAACTCTAAAACAGATAAATATGATGCAACAAAACTTGCACCACCTGTAAATGTTGATAAATTAATCAAAGAAAACTATGCAACAAGAATAAATGCAGCTGGCGAATATGTTGGTTTGCCAGACGGACAAATGGGTAATTCTGAAGTAGGACACTTAAACTTAGGTGCAGGAAGAGTTGTTTACCAAGATTTGTCAAAAATTAACAGAAGTATTAAAGATGGCTCATTCTTCAAAAACGAAAAATTCTTAAAAGCCATCGAACACGTTAAGAAAAACGACTCTGCATTACACATTTGGGGACTTGTTTCAACAGGCGGAGTTCACTCTTCACTAGACCATGTTCTTGCATTAATTAAACTTGCAGCAGAAAATGATGTTAAAAAATTCTACGTACACGCATTTTTAGATGGACGTGATACTCCACCTCAAAGTGCTTGCGAATATTTAGAAACAGTAGAAGCAGAACTTAAAAAATACAATCTTCCACCAGTTGCTTCTGTTATCGGTCGTTACTGGATAATGGACAGAGATAACCGTTGGGAAAGAGTTGAAAAAGGTTATAATTGCGTATTGTTCGGGGAAGGCGAAAAAGCATCAACAGCTTGCGAAGGTGTAAAACTTTCTTACGAAAGAGGCGATAATGACGAATTTGTTAAACCAACTGCAATAGGCGGAGAAGAAACAAGAATTCACGACAACGACGCGATTATCTTCTTCAATTTTAGACCTGATAGAGCAAGAGAAATTTCAAGAGCAATAAACTTTGAAGATTTTGACGGATTTGAAAGAAAAGCAGTTAGAAAAAATCTTTGCTATATAACAATGACAAGTTATGATGAAAAATTCACATTCCCAGTAGCTTTTGAAAAAACAAAAATGGTAAACATTTTAGGTGATGTTTTAGAAGCAAACGGCGTAAATCAATTCAGAACAGCTGAAACAGAAAAATACGCACACGTTACATTTTTCTTCAATGGCGGTATTGAACAACAAAACCCTCACGAAAAACGTGTATTAGTTGCTTCTCCAAAAGTTGCGACTTATGATATGCAACCAGAAATGAGTGCTTATGAAGTTTGCGAAAATGTATTAAAAGCAGAAGATGACGAAAATTATCAATTCATTTTAGTAAACTTTGCAAACCCTGATATGGTTGGACACACAGGTGTTTTAGAAGCAGCAACAAAAGCTTGTAAAGTAGTTGATGAATGTGTTGGAAAAATCGCACAAAAAGCAAAAGAAAAAGGTATTACAATGCTTCTTACAGCAGACCATGGAAACGCAGAAGCAATGGCTGATGAAGAAGGCAATACTCAAACTGCACACACAACAAACGAAGTTCCTTTCGTAATTATAAATTCAGAAAAAGAATTGAAATTAAAAACAGGTGGAGCATTGTGTGACGTAGCACCAACAATTCTTGAAATTATGGGTATTAAACAACCAGAAGAAATGGAAGGCTCTTCTTTAATAGAAAAATAAGTTTTGTAAACTTTTAAAGAAAAACCAAACTATTTAAGCAATTATAAATCTTTACCAACTTCTAAAAAATAGAGGTTTAATTGAAATGAAAATAAATAGCATACAAAATCATACAAATACAAACAAAACACCATACCAAAAGACTACAACTTCTTTTGGTATGGCTTATGATTTAAAACAATGGAACAAAACTTTTGATAATCTTACAGAAGACAAATTTTTAAATTCTATTACACAAAAAATCAATACAAAATCACTTAAACTAACAGGAAAAGACAGTTTATCATACAAATTCAATACTCCAACAGGAAAGTTAATCTATACCCCAGAAACAAAAGGGTTAATGGCAAATTTCAAATTCATTCCAAACAACGATAACGAAGTTGGTTTTTATATTATTGACAATGGTGTTTCGCCACTAACAAGCAAAATAGAAGAAGTCACAAAAAATTTAAACAGAGAAATAAAAAGACAAATAGAACTTTTCAGAAGAAGTACAGCAAATCACAATAATAAAATTGGACACACAGTTGTAAACCGACAACAAATTCTTCGCACTAACAGCAGAAGAAACATCGGAACTGTTGCATATTACGTTGCTTAAAAGTTTGCATTTTTACCAAAAATTCGCACTTGTTTATGAGTTTTGTTCTTGTTATAATTACTCACTAATGTAGAACATATTTGAGGCTATAAAAAGCGATGACAACAACAAAAACAAAATCTTTAGACATAGATTTATCTTTCAAAAAAAACAATGTGGAAGAACTTTTTTTCAATTTGAGTGAAAACCCAAATGGTTTTAAAAACAAAGATTTCAGATACACATTAAGTTTAATTTATCAAACAGTAGAAGATGAATTTAAAGATGTCTTTTTAAGTCCGAATTCACCCGTTAGAAATACTGATTTTTATTTGATTGAAGAAAACGGAAAAAAATCATTTTTTGTAACCCCAACAAACAATTTTGAATTTTATCTAAAATCAAAAGGATCTCTTTTCAGAAGCACTCCTCAAACATTAGGTGACAAAAGAGGTTATATATTACCTGTAAACATGATTTTGGATTATTTCTGCGGTTTTGGTGACATTGTAGATTTTTCTGCAAT
This sequence comes from bacterium, assembly GCA_024408705.1. Classification (GTDB taxonomy): domain Bacteria; phylum Cyanobacteriota; class Vampirovibrionia; order Gastranaerophilales; family Gastranaerophilaceae; genus JAKSUT01. The sequence goes on from JAKSUT010000115.1 coordinate 2,917, forward strand.
TTCTGAAACTTTTGTATATTTCAACAAACTTACTCAATTCGTTCTTAAACTTATTGAAAAAATGTATTTTATTCCAACTGTAAAAACACGTTCTACAATGTTCAGAATTGTTTATGAGCCAATCATTTCAAACAATCAACTAGCTAGAATAATCAATCTTTTGGAAGAAAAATTACCTGAAAATTTATTTATAAAAGGTGAAAAACCTAAAAACTTTGTATCAGATTTTGTTAGATACTGTTTAAATTACATCATATACAAATTTTTAAACATCAAAGCATACAAATTTAAAGATGTTAAATCAGGTCATTACTTACTAAAAGATTTAGAACAAAAATCAACATTAAGAGGCTCAGATTTAGCTGAAAACTTCTCTCAATGGTTTGATGAATTGTATCTTGGAAAATATGACGTAATCCCATTCTTTAAAATAGAAAAGATTGAAGATGAATTATTCAAATTAAAAATTCATATCAAAAACAGAAAAACAAACGAATCTGTTTTAATGGACGAACTTTATCACAAAGAAGAAGTCTTTGATGCAAATTCAGCAGACATTTCAAAAATTGTAGAAAAGCAATTAATTTACGCAGTTAGATACATGCCTGAACTTGAAAAATTATTTGAAGACGAAGACGAACTTTCACTTTCACTAAACCTAAACGAAGTTTATAAAGTGATTACTCAAACCGCTTATTATTTACAAAAAGCACAAATAGAAGTAATTTTACCGGAAGAATTGTCAAATATAATCATTCCAAGAGCTTCTATCAATGCAAAAGTTAAAAGTGAACGTTCAAAAGATTTGGCTGACATTTTCAACAATGTTTCATCAAGCAAAATTTCTCTTGGCGACATTTTAGATTTTGATTATGAAATTGCTATCGGAGATGAAAAAATTTCTGTAGAAGAATTTAAAAAACTTGTTGCAGAAAACAAAGGTTTAATCAAATACAAAGATAACTATGTTCTAATAGATAGTGAAGATAGCCAAAAATTATTTGAACAAATACTAAAAGCAAATCATTCAAAATTGTCTCGTTTAGAATTGCTACACGCAGCAATGTCTGGACAATTAGGACAATATGAATTTGATTATGATGAAGCATTTGCAAACGTAGTAAAAGATTTCAACAAACCAATTGAAGTTACAGTACCAAAAGATTTGCAAGGTGAACTTAGAGTTTACCAAAAAACAGGTCTTAAATGGTTGTGGACAAATATTTCAAAAGGTTTCGGTTGCTGTATGGCTGATGACATGGGGCTTGGTAAAACAATTCAAGTTATCAGTGTAATTCTAAAATTGAAAGAAGAAGGCAAACTTAAAAAACCAATACTTGTAGTTTGTCCTACAACTTTGATGGGAAACTGGATAAAAGAAATTGAAATGTTTGCACCATCACTTAAAGCAACAACTTATCACGGACTTGAACGTAAATTAGACTTAAACTATGACATAATTCTTACAACTTATGCTATTTTGCGTATTGATATTGAGGAATTAAAGAAAAATGAATGGGAAATGATTATTGTTGATGAAGCACAAAACATCAAAAACCCTGACACAGCTCAAACTCTTGCCGTTAAATCTATAAAATCAGATATAAAAATTGCAATGACTGGTACTCCTGTAGAAAACAGTTTAACAGAGCTTTGGAGTATTTTTGATTTCATTAACAAAGGTTATTTAGGCGCTCTAAGAGAATTCCAAAAAGGTTATGCAATACCTATTGAAAAATTTAAGGAAACATCAAGAGCTTCAAAATTAAAACTTTCAATTTCACCATTTGTTTTAAGACGTTTAAAAACAGACAAAAATGTTATTTCAGACTTGCCTGAAAAAATGGTATTAAATGATTATTGTTACTTATCAAAAGAACAAGCAATTATTTACGAAAAAACATTAAACGAAATGATGGAAAAAATTAGCGGTATCACAGGTGTAAATCGTAGAGGTAACATCTTTAAATTAATTACTGCATTAAAACAAATTTGTAACCACCCATATCAATTCTTGAAAGCTGGAGAAAAAAGCAAAGAACTTTCAGGAAAAATGGAAAAATGTATTGAAA
>JAKSUT010000116.1 GCA_024408705.1 bacterium
AATTTGCGAGTTAATATTAGCACATAATTAAAATTTATAACTTTATACATACAATAATTTACAAAGTTTTTACTTGAAAAACTAATTAATATATTGTCTAATAAAAATATGCAAATAAAAGTTTCAAAAACAAAAAACAAACTCTATGGTCAAACATCTGTTCCTGCGGATAAATCTATTTCACACAGAAGCATAATGTTTGGCTCACTTGCTAAGGGAAAAACACATGTTAAAAATTTTCTAACCAGTGCTGATTGCATTTCAACTCTAAACATAATGAAAACACTTGGTGTTGAAATAAATTTTATTAAAGAAACAGAACTTGAAATCATATCAGAAGGAAAATTTATTTCCCCACAAAAACCTCTTGATTGTGGAAATTCAGGAACAACAACAAGATTAATATCAGGAATACTTGCAAGATGTCCTTTCACTTCAATTCTAATCGGTGATGAAAGCCTATCTTCAAGACCAATGAAAAGAATTATAACTCCACTTTCAATGATGGGTGCAGATATCAAATCACAAGATTTCAAATTACCACTTACAATAACAGGTAAAAATTTAAATGGAATAACATACAATTCCCCATTAGCTTCAGCACAAGTAAAATCTTGCGTACTACTTGCAGGTTTGCAAGCAGAAGGAACAACTAAGGTCATAGAACCATATCAATCACGCAACCACACAGAACTTATGCTTGAATATATGGGTGCAAATATTAAATACAAAGACAACGTAACCGAAATAACAAAATCAGAACTAACTCCACAAGACATTGAAGTTGTCGGAGATATTTCATCTGCTGCATATTTGATTGCAGCAGGACTTATCGTACCTGATTCAGAAATAATTATTAAAAATGTCGGACTTAACCCAACAAGAACAGGTATCATCGATGTTGTTAAAAAAATGGGTGGAAACATAGAAATACTAAACGAAACAACAATTTCTAACGAAAAAACTGGTGATTTAAAAATTAAATATTCAAAACTTAAAGGAACAGAAATTTCAAAAGATATAATTCCACGTTTAATAGACGAAATTCCAATAATCGCTGTTTTAGCATCAGTTGCAGAAGGAACAACAGTAATAAAAGATGCGCAAGATTTAAGAAATAAAGAATCAGACAGAATAAAATCAGTTGCAACTGAACTAAAAAAAATCGGAGCAAACATAAAAGAAACTCCTGACGGACTTATTATCGAAGGAAAAAAATCTCTTAATGGTGATGCTGAAATAAACACCTACCACGACCACAGACTCGCTATGAGCTTATATATTGCAGGATTAATTTGCGAAAAAGAAATTTTAATAAACGATTTTGAATGGACAAAAATTTCTTTTCCTAACTTTGAAAAAAATATAAACTTATTATTTTCTTAATAAAAGTTTACAAAACCTAAAGTTTTTTATTTTTAGTCCGATAACAACATTAAAGTTAATATAAAATAAGAGAGGTAAAAATGTCAAACGGAATGCAAGTTAGTAAAATAACCTATCATGACTCAATCTATACCGTTCCTGAAGAATATATGCAGGAAGAAGATGAAATGGTAAACGAAAAAGCAGAAGAAAACAAAAAAGAAAATCCTTCTTGCTGGAATATCGTTTCTGAATACAACGGTAAAGAATGGGATAGTATTTACTAATCACCAAAATTAAAATTTTAAAAAAAAAGAATTAGTGCCTTTTTTGACAGGTATTAGTTCTTTTTTTTATTTTTTTTGATAATATTTTCATATAAGGAAATTAGGAGTTTAAAAATATGAAAAAAATATATTCATTTATTATTTGTTTATCAATGATACTTTCTTTTGCAACAACCTTAAAAGCAAATGCAAATTGCACTTGCACAAACACTGAAAAAGGTGTAATTATAACTTCCGGTTCAGCAGAAAAAGAACTTTCGCCTGACACGGTTGAAGTTTCAATTGCAATATACACAACTGATAATAAATCAATGATAAAAGCAACAAACACAAACAAAGAAATTGCCGGAAAAATTTATACTGAACTAAAAAATATGATAAACCCAGCACAAAATGACACCATTAAAACAGTAGGATTTAACGCAAGTTCTTTATACACATATACAAACGGCAAAAAAAACTTTGATAAATATCAAGTAAGCAACAATATAGTTGTAAAAACAAAATCAATTGATAAAGTCGGAAAAATTATTGATAAAGCTATCCAACTTGGAGCAACAAACGTAAATTCAGTTAATTTTTCACTTTCAACATTAGACAAACAAAAAAACGACCTGCTAACTACTGCAACAAAAAATGCTAAAATACAAGCAGACACAATTGCAAAAGCTCTTGGCTCATATACAACAGGAGTAAAATATATTTCTACAAATTATAGCAACACAACAACTACAAGAAACTACGCAATGCTTGCTAAAAGCACAATGAATGATGCAGCAGAAGGCTCAACAACACCGATAGAAGCTGGAACTTTAAAAGTAAAAGTTACAGTTAACGCAGAATTTTATATAAAATAAAATTAAAACTATGCTAATGATCTTGAATTGCTATCATATTCTTCAACGATTTCATTAACCATACTGCTAACGATTGCTGAAGCTTGGATAGATGCACTTTTCATTGCATCTTCAGAATTAAATTTAACAAAATCACTTAAATTTTTCTGACTAACATTTCCATTAGATGACGACAATTTTTGCATAGATAACACTTCCTATATTATTTGCTTATAATTATTATTGTTAATATAACACTTATGAAATTTTTTTTTGCTATTTTTACAAAAAATAATACACAAATCTTTACAAACGAGGTATAAAAATGATTACAAAAGAAATAAACGAATGGATTAAAAAAGTTGAAAACCACCAATATAACTACGAAGACGCTATGTATGAATTTTCAAGATTTGCAAAATATCTTACCAAAGAAGAGCTTATACAAATTAAAAAAATATTAGAAAAATATTAATATTTTTCTTTACAAAATACTTTTACTTTTTCGACAACTCTATCCATAACTTCAGCCCAATTATTTTCTTCTTTTTGTCTGAACAAGCTAACACTTTCATACAAACTTGTTGTATTACACTCAAACACATCTTTATCCAAATCAACACACCAGCGAGCATCATGAACTTTTTGAGTTAAAACATAACAAAGTTTACCCATAACTCCTGCCAAATGCAACAAAGAAGTATCATTACAAATTAATAAATCAATATTTTGCATAGCAGCTGCTGTGTCAGAAAAATCTTCAAAAGTTTCACCAACATTTATTATTTTGCAATTTTTATCCAAAAATTCAAGTTCTTCTATACCTTCACCCTTTTGGAATGAATAAATTTCAACATTTTCTATATCAAAAATGGGTCTAAAATATTTTATTGGAACATTACGTTCACTTTCAGGATCACCTTTCCACTTTATACCAATTTTCAATTTATCATTGTTAAAATATTTTTGTTTATATTTTTCTGCCTTTTCACTATCTGCTTTTATTATTGGAAAATCTTTTTTAACTTGAATATCAGCCAGCAAATTTGGCATTATATGCAACAAATCAAGCGGAGTAAAAGAACTTGGAGTAATATCACAAGTTGAAAAATCATCTATCACAACAACGTTTGAAGAAAGATTTTTTTCGAATAAATCTTTCAATGGTCTATATTCTTCTGATAAATAAAAAACTATTTTTTGTTTTTTTTCAGCAAGTTTTTTTAAAAAAGCAAACCCTTGTATTACATCACCCAAACCACCTAAATACCTTGGGAAAGTCAATAAAAAATCATCAACATTTTGAGTTCCATCAAAAAATTCATAATAATATAAATAATTTTCTACTCTTTCATTTTTTTCAAAATTCAAAAGTTTTAAAGGTACTTTTTTCGATTTGATATTTCTGTAAAAAAGAAACTTTTTTAATCTCTCCTGCATTTCAACCCAATGATTTTGAAATTCTTCAAATTTATTTTGATACAGATATGCAAAACCTTCCAACAATTCAAACCAAAGGTCAAAATTACTATTTACTTTTTTTATTTTATTACAAGATAAAATAACATTTTCAAAATCTAAAGAAAGAAAGTAAAAAGATGGAATTGAATATCTAAAATCTTCTTCAATAATACGAGGAGATTTTATTTTTTTAGCCATTTCCAGACATTTTCCTTGAATTTCTACAGAACCTGAACCTATGTAATTATGTATAGTAAAAAGTCCTCTTAATGCGTCATATTTCAAATTTTCATCAAGACTTCCGATATATTTTTGACAAAGTTTTTTTGCTTCTGCAAATTTTTTCTGCAAAACCAATTGTTCAATTTCACTATACAAAGTTTCCATATTCAAATCTTTTACCCTGCAAAGATAATATTTTCATGTATCTTAACCCAACTTTTAACTTAATACAAATTCAACATCTTTATCACCACGCCCTGATAGATTTACCAAAATATTTTTACCCTTAAATTTATTTGCATAATTTTTCTCCTTTATCATACATTTTACAATTACTGATTTTGAATTTTTCAAAATTTTTGCACCACGAGTAACTTTGCACAAACTAACACCTAATTGTGCAGAAATTTCGCGTTGTGTTACACCTTGAGACAACAAATTCAAAATTCATCATCGTTTTGATAAAGTAGAAATTTCATTTTAAGTTAAAATTTCAGTCAAAAAAGAATGAACCTCTGCTGGAGATTTCAAATCATTTATTATTTTTGATAATGCTTTTAATTCTGACATTTTAACCCTATTTGTTTCTATGTATAGAAACATTTTAACGAATTGATTATTTTTATCAAGCGCCATTTAGAAATTATGCTATTTAAATTTCAATTATTAAACACACACTTAATATAATTCATCTTCTAAAAACCGAAACATCTTTATGCTAAAATACTTATTATGAAGAAGTTTTTAGCAATATTATTTTTATCAATTTTCATATTTACAAACCAATG
>JAKSUT010000117.1 GCA_024408705.1 bacterium
AATTTGCATTTTTGTGCGTTAACGCACGGAATTTTTGTGCGTAAACCACCCTATTATTATGTTTATTTATAAATTAAAATTAATAATTTGGATGGAGCAAGGATTTTTAGAGCAAATGAGAACGTTTCTTGTCTATGTCTAGGAACCAGAAACCATTAAAAACTTAGTCTATTATTTAAGTGAGGAATTTTTATGAAATGGATTGTTAGGATATTTTGCTGCCTAGTAATTTGTGTTGGGTTGGTTATTATTGGTGCAGGCACTTTTAATACTGTTGAAAAAAGTTCTAAAACTTTGCAGGCAAATTCAAACGGAAGAACGTCTGCTGACCGTTCTGATTTAACCAGTGATGGTATTGTTCTTGATGAAGACGGTATTAACAAAATTACACAACAGGCACAAGCTGAATTAAAAGAAATAACCGCTGCAATAAAGTTTTGCAAAGACAACAATAAAACTTTATTGCAGGTTAAAAAAATTGTAGGAAGTGATTCCAAAAATAAGAAGAAATCTGCAATCCGTGACAATGCCCAAAATAATAAATATCTTAACGGAACAAAAGATATTTATGCTGGAATTGATGACTTAATTAGAATGTCTGTGAATATAAAAGACGCTAAAATTGACCCCGGCAAAACAGAATATTTGAAAGATGTATTAGCTTCTTTGTATGAATACGAAAACAAGTATGATAAATCTTCTGAAGCAGGTAATTTTGTTAACCTTTGCCAGCGCTATCAAACCGACATTATAGAAAACTGTCATAAAAACATTCTGACAAAATTTGACTGTCAGGTTTTATGTATGAAAGTTTATAAGGAACTTAGGACACTGGAAGCAAAAGATAACGTAAAAAACGAAACAAAGCGTGATGATAATACCAAAAGAGTAAAAAACGACATAGAGCAGTTGATGGATAAATACAAAGACTATATCGGTGAAAATGGGAAATACAAAAATTTTTATCAATATTTTAATGGTGCAAACGATTTGGCAGATAAATTTGTTATGGCTAATCAAGAAAAAAAACAAATTAAAGATTTTCAGAAAACAATAGCAAGTTTTGAAAATATACCAAACTAACAAAGGAGAATATGTAAAATGAAAGCTTTACCAAGTAATACCAAAAAAAATGCAAGAATGGGTAAATCAGACATTGCTCTGATAAAATTTATGTGTGCTATTGCCGTTACAATCTTAGTTTCCTTAACGCTAGGAGATACAGGCAAGGCTGGAGAATTACGAAGTATTAATTTAAATGGAAATATTCCGGCAATTTCTATACCGTTTCTTAATTTAACTGGCTTATTTGAAGCACCTGAAGTTTTTGTATATATGATTTTTGGCTTGCTTCATACATTTTGGGTTGTTTCTTACGAAGAATCACAAATTGGCGATAGAGGCGGAATTATAAATTTTGTTGCAGAATGGATGCTAAATACTGCTTTTTATCGTTTGGTTTTATTGCCTGCTTGTGGTTTTGGATATGTTGAATGGTGCGCACTGTCTGTAATATTTGCACTTGAGTACATGCGCTTTTTTGCAACAAAAAGCATTACAAAATCAGCAGTAAATCCATTAAGCATTGTTATTTTTGGTGTATTTCTGTGGATGTTAAAAATAATTTTACGTTACGCATTAAAATCTGTTGGCGATGCCGTTACCAGTAACGATACCTTAATGAATCTTGCAACCGTTATGGTTATTGGCCTTGGTGTATACGGTATAAAAAACTTTTTTCAGGCATTAAAACTTTTGCCTGAAAAAAATAGCGAAAAATTACCTAAAAATAATGCTTCGGCAGCCGTTGCAAATGTAGCAGCTGCTGGCATAAATGTTGCTGGTAAAGCTGTAAAAGCTTGTTTTTATACTATTGGCACAATTATTAAAAATATCGTTAAAAACCCAATAATTCTTTTAATAATTCTGGGTGGTGTGGTATTGGTGTTTTTTGGTGTATCTTGGTTTACTGTAGATAAAGTAAAAAACAGTGTAAATACGGTAATATTTGATATTAAATATCTTGTATATCAAGTTCTTGATTTTGCCTTAGAAACTGACAGAGCATCCTATGCAGATGATTTATTAAATACAATTGGCTGTATTGCTGGTTTTGGCATATATATTTTGAACTGGTACAAACAAGCCCAGATACGTGGTGACATTGCCGCAACCGAAACAGACATTATTACAGAACAAAACGAAATTAAGGCAGAAGAAGACGGACGAAGAAACCGTTTAAGAGCAAAATCTCAAAAACAGCTTGAAGAACAAAAAGTAAGGGAATCTAATAACATTTTACTGGATAGCAACAGAAGCAGCATTTTTTCAAGTTCCTTAGTACAGGAAGCTGAAACTGTAAATGTTGAAACAACTGAAAATAAATAAGGGAATAGAATATGAGCGAACTTATAATAGCAACAAATGAAACAAACTGGCTGGAAAAAATAAAACAAGAAGAGAATGTTCTTATAGATAGTCTTGTTAATGTTGAATTGAATTATGATCAGGTTGGGGATGTAGAAAAACTTGCAAATAAAGAAAAGATTCCGGAGCTTAAAAATCCTGAAGGATTGACCTTATTAACAATACAGGAATTCTTTAATAAAAATGATAAATTGCACCCTAAAAATTTATCAGAACTTGAAAATTTGACTGGCAAGATGGAACTTGATCCAAGTTTTTATTTGAAATGTGCGCCGTCATTTAAAAACCAGATTGAAGAAATAAAAGATGTACGCTGTGTTTTGAATTGGATAGATAAATTAAATGAAAGCAAACATTGGCATGATGAAAATATTGACGATCTTTTAATAAAATCATCAGAAATAGTTCTAAAAAAAAGCGGCGGTTTATTTAAGAATTATTCAACCGAAGTTACCGAAACCTTTTCAAAAATTCTTGAAGCTTCTGTAAAAAACTGTTCGCCAAAGTTTATAAAAGTTTTTCATGCTGTAATTAACGACCAGCTTTTAAATGAAAAATATAGCGCTGAAAAAAAGAAACTTACAGAAGGTGATAGAAAAAAACTTTATAACGAATGTTTGCGCTATATAGAACAAGGTATTGAATATGCCAAAAAAGAACAGATATATAGTGCTTTTTTGGATGGTAAATACCAAATTTGTGCACTTATAAAAGAACTTGGTAAAGATGTTAATGAATTTCAGCAGGCAAACTTAGATGATATTATTGATAAATTGTTTGATTTGTATTTTGGGCTTTTGGAAAATGTAAATGGATTAAGTAAAACAGACAAAAATACAATATTCAAAACAATCATTCCGTTGGATCAAAGCGGCAAGCGTGAGCAGCTGATTGATAAGTTTTTGTCTGGCAGTAATTCCGGTTCAATAGAAGATAAGTTACCGTTTGCATGGATAAGTACGATTTTAAATTCGTATATTACGGAAACTCAGGAAAATATAAATGCAAAAATCAAATGCGTTCAAATTATGTCAAAATACTTGAAGGATGTAAATGATTTTGCCGTAGAAGCAAAACTTGCGTTTGAAACAAGTTTGACAAATTCACAACAGTTTTTACGCGTAAATGAAAAAATTATGGATGAAGTAATATCTGTTTATTGTGACAGTTCTACAAGTGCAGAAGCTAAAGAGAATTGTTTTGATTTGCTTCGTTTTGCTTTTTTCAATAATTTTGCAATGGTAAGTAATTATTTGAATTTGCAAAAAATACTGACAATTTTTACAGATAATTTTGAAAGCAATAAAACTGCTGAAATGCAAAAAATAATTGTCAATTTTTTAGGCAGCAATGTAAAAATATCAGATAAAAAAGCTTATCTTGATTATGTTGAAAATAATTATGAAAGCTTTACTGAATTGCAAAAGAAAGCTGTTAAAGAAATATTGAAAGATTCTTTGGCTGCTACAAATGACGAAGCTTTGATAGATGAAATAAACGATACTGTTGTTGAACATTTCTTTAAAGATAAGTTGAAAGAATATAAAAGTGATAATGCTTTTGTGTGTCAGCTTGATGGTAAAAATATGCTGCCAACATTAAATAAAGTTATCAGTATTGCTTTGCAAAATGAATGTTCTGAAAGTGAAAAAAGCAGTATTAAAGAATTGCTTATGACAGAAATAAAACATTCTGATATTTCTGCTATGGAACGCTTTGATTTATGCAAATTATATCAAAAAGGGCAAGTTGCAAAAGGTAATGTAAGCGGTAAAAAAGAATTTATATTGTTCTCTTTAGAATTGATGAAAGAGTTAAGTGTAGAGTCTTAAAATAATAAGTGTCATGGCTTTATCTTAAATTCTGCGTAACTGAACTAACCCTGCATAACACGTGTTTGTTGTGCAGGGCTGTTTTTAGTGGATTTATAAAAAAACGAAGAGTGAAAGGAGTTCTAAATGTCAAATTATTATTGTGAATGCTGCGGTCAAAAATTTTCAACAGTTCAAAGTTTAACTGCAAACCCGTGCCCAAAACATCCGGCAGGTTATGGCAAGGGTAAACACATACTTTATCAAGGTACAGAAAAAGCAAACTATACTTGTAAGTTTTGTGGCCAGCAGTTTGCTTCTATCAGGCTTTTAACCAATGTGCCATGTCCGCGGCATCCTAATGGTTTTGCAAAGGGTAGTCATTCACCGGCACTGTAAGAAAAGTTATTAAGGGGAAAAATACACATTCAAATAATTTTATGAGCTTTGTATTAAGCGTTAAATACTAATTTGTATTGAATAAAACCTGATAGGGGAAAATTATGGGTTCAAAAGCTGATAAAAGAAAATTTTCTATTGAAGAACTAGTAGAAAAGCGTGCTTTTAATGTTTGTATTACAGTTTGTATATTTATAAGCAGTGTAATAATTGGTATTCAAGAAACACC
>JAKSUT010000118.1 GCA_024408705.1 bacterium
TTGCGCAGAAAGTCAAAAAAGAAGAAAATCGCAAGACTTCAACGCTTAAAACAAGTTATGAAACTCCTGCTCAACCTAAAGACGCATATTTTTAACAGAATCCGAAAAAAGGCGTTGGGAAGAACAACAAGTAAAATTGGTACAAAACATTTACAATCCAATTTAGGGATTTTAAAACAATTATAATATGTTTTTTACGTTAATAACTCTTTGATTAGAACTTCCAACCCATTCGAGGTTATTGTCTTTTAGCTCTTCAATAAATTCGCCTTCAGCAATGACATCAATAAGCTCGATTCCTTCCAAATCTTTAATTTCTTCCCATTTGTAACCAGTATAGAGCCAAATTGTTTTGCTTGGATAAATTTCTCTACATTTTTTTATTAATCTAAAAACTTCTTTTCTATTATTAGGAAATAAAGGGTCTCCACCACTAAATGTTATACCATCAATATGTGGCTTATCTAATGCTTCAAAAAGTTCTTCCTCTGCTTTTCCGTCAAATGGCAAACCTCCATTTTCATCCCAAGTTATTGGGTTTTGGCAGTTTTTACATTTGTGGTTGCAACCAGAAACCCACAAAACAACCCGTAATCCTTCACCATTAAGCATATCTTCTTTTGTTATGTCGTGATAATTCATTACATACTAACCCTATCTTTAATTTCTTCCATCTTTGCAATATTTAAGCGGGTATCACCCTTAACCCTAGAATAAGAAAGATAACCGTTCATTCGGTCAATTTTGGTAAGATTTGAGCTACCACATTTTGGACAAATATCCATACTTAATTCTTGGTGTCCACAATCATCGCAATATGCTAAAGACATATTTACTCCTTCGTAAAATCCTTTAACCATTGCACGTTTTACCAATGTTTCTATTGCTTTTGTGTTGTATGAAACAGGATATTTTACATATTGAATTTTGCCACCGTTTAATAAATTCCAAAATCTTCCTTCTAAATCTTGTTTTTCTATTGGTCCTATTTTTTCACTAACGTGGCAATGGAAACTATTTGAAACATAACCTCTATCTGAAACTTTTTCTTTTACTCCAAATTTTTTACGGAATTGGTGAACTTGCAACCCACAAAGGTTTTCTGCAGGGGTTCCATAAATAGCGTACAAGTGTCCATCTTCTTCTTTGAATTGATTAACTTTTTTATTGATATATTCCATAACTTCTAGTGCAAAGTTTCCGTCTTCAACAAGGGACTTTCCATTATGAAGTTCTTGCAACTCATTTAATGCAGTTATACCAAAAGATGCGGTTGCTGATTTTAATAGAGGCTTGATTTTTTCTGTATGTTTTAGATTGCCACCATAAAACCCACCTTCACAAAATGCTAAAGGATTTATCGAAGCACGCATTTCACCCAAATATTCATATGTTCTTTTATGAAGATTTCTAATCATTTCCATATAGTAATCAAGTGTTTCATAAAAATCTTTACCATCTTTTTGTGCTTTTGCATATATCATAGGTAAATGTAAACTAATTGCACCGATATTAAATCTACCTACGAAAATAGGCTTATCGTTAGCATCAGCTGGGGTCATTCCACCTTTTTCAAACCAAGGTGAAAGAAAAGCTCTACATCCCATTGGTGAAATAACTCTTTTGTATTGTTTATACATACTTGCCACATAGCCATCACCAGTTAATGAAAGCCAATCAGGGTACATTGCTTTTTTAGAACATTCAATACCTGCATCAAATAAGTCTTCAAGCTCTCCATCTTTTCCGTGAAGTTCTTCATCGTATAAAAATACAACTTTAGGAAATAAGACAGGCTTTTTGTTTTCTTTTTTACCTTGACCTTCTTTTCTAACAGTCAACATCATCATTGAAGCCATTTTTGCAAATTTATCTGTACCTAAACCCATTGTCATAGTTATAAATGGATAATCACCACGACTAGATGCTACCGTATTAAATTTATATTCCCAACCTTGGAAACCATCGTGTAAATCCTTTTCTACATCTTTTAATGCTTCGGCTTCTGCTTTTTCTTGAGTAACCCCTAAATCAATATATTTTTGAAAATTTTTATTAAATGTTTTTTCTGCATATGGTGCTAAAATTTTATCAACCTCTGGCACCGTAAAACCACCATACTGTTGACTTGCCGCAGCCATTACAATATCTCCAATAACATCAAATGCAACTTCTAATGTTTTAGGCTCATTATACCAAAGGTTACCCATTTCAAAGCCACCTTTCAAAACATTTGCAACATCAAAAAGGCAACAGTTCATTGTATCTCTTCTTGCAGACATATCATGGATATATATATAACCATCTCTAGATGCTTGCAATTCAGGAACTGTTAGAAAGAATTTTTTATATAATTCTTTATTTAATTCATTAAAAATTAATGAACGTTTTGTTGATACAAGTGCTGAATCAGCATTTGAGTTTTCTTTATCGCCAATATACATGATTTTTTGGCTTTCTTGATAAACCTTATCAAGCATATTAACAAAATCAATTTTATAATCTCTGTAATTTCTATAACTTTTTGCAACTTTAGGATTTAGATTTTCTAAAGCGTTTTCAACAATGCAGTGCATTTTAAAAATTTCTATTTCTGTTTGTTTGGTTTTTAAAACGCTAGAATTAACATAATTGCATATACAATTAATTTCTTCATCTGTAAATTCAACTAACATTCTTGCTGCAGATTTTTTTATCGCATTTACAACTTTTTGTATGTCGTAAACTTCTTTTGTTCCATCTTTTTTTATTATTTGAATATTATTTACAGCTATTTTTGTTTCAAAATCAATGTAATTTGTAGTTTTTGAAGAACCTAATGTTTCTGGTTTTGTAACAGCTACACTTTTTAGAAAAGTTGTTTCATTTTGTTGTTGCTCAGATGCAACATTTTCTTTAAAATTATTCATCCCAAATCTCTCCTGTCTCGAGGTAATACATACAGTACAGCGTTCCGACTATACGGCTGCGGACCAGTGGATGATTTGCACATCTCTTTCCTATACTGTCTTTTTATTTTACTACAGAATGTATGGGCATGGAAGATTCATTATGAAAATTTAATACAAATATACTATATTATTTGTTAAAAAGTTTATTACAAATATTTTTACTTATGTTGTGCAATACTCTTTTCGGGAATGAAAACATTGATATTTTCAAATGAATTTTTAACGCACTTGGTATCATTATAATAATCCATAAAATTTTTTACATTATTACTTAAATCAAATTTTTCTGGAGTGATTGTCCATGGTGCTGCCGGTTCATAAACAATTGGTATAACATAATATCTTTCAACAAATTTATATTTGTCATTAAGTTCTTTTGCATAATTTGTAGTTTCTAAATTATCTGTTTCTGTTGTCATTGGTAGCGTTGAAAAATATAGCTCTGATTTTATTTCAAGTTTTTCCATGTAATCTAAAGTTTCTTCTAATTCATTATTTGAATAAAAGAACGACTTGTGGGTTCGTCTTAAATCTTCACTATAAAATTCTGGGCTAATTGATATTGTTGACTCTTTAGAAAATGCATTCTTATAAATATCTAAAAATCTTTTATCGGGTAATGAATTAAGAGTAAATGAGGTTTTTAATTTCCCATTAAACTCTTGTGTAATTTTTTCCATAAGAATAATCAAATGTTCTCTATCCGAGGGGACAGGGTCAAAAGCAAACATAAAATTCTCGATACCACATTCATTTTTAAGCATTTTTATTTCTTCAATAACGTTGTCTGCATTTCTATACGAAACAAAATCACGCCCAGTAACAAGTTTCATAGCTTCGCAGCCACCTCCGCACCAAGTACAATTTCCTGAGCATCCTCGTCCTAGACATACTCCTTGGCTAGACATAGGTCTGTGTGTAAGTTGATCTTCTTTTTTATAATCTAAATAAAAAGGCATTTTAGCATTTGTTTTATAATTTCTTAATTTTTTAATATTAAAAAATTCATATGTATTTAAATCTTCATTTGTTGCGATAAATATTTCGTTATTTAAAACAACTTCATTATTTTTTCTCCAAAAGAGATTTGGCACTGAAGATAAATTCCTATCATTTTCATAAACCTTTTTGGCTAATTTCCTCATTGGCATTTCCCCTTCACCTTTTATAATTGCATCTATAAATGGAAAAGTTTCTAATATTTCTTTTGCAAAATATGATGACGTAAATCCACCAAGAGAAACAAAAACATTTGGACATTTTTCTTTTACAACTCTAATTGTTTCAATAACATCATAAGCTTGAGGATGCCAATGCAAAGAGAATGCAAGAAATTTAATATTATTTTTCTTTATATAATCACTTAATAAAAACTCTTTATTTAGATATTTTTCAACACCTAAATGAATAATTTCACTATTAAAGCCTTCTTTTTCAAGTTCTTTTGCCAATGAATACAAGCCCATAGCGCAAAAATTAATATTGGAAAAAACTGAATCTGTATCTTTGTTAACACATAATTGAGGTGTATGCACTAATGCACAATTAAAATTTTTCATAAAATCTCCTTAGTCTCGTAAGTGATGAAAACTAAGCATTCCGACTGTAACGGCTGCGGACCAGTGAGGGACTAAGTTAAAAAACTGCACCCTTGCTTTCCTTAATCTTCAATTCCATCCTATAACAAACATATAATTCAAGCAATAAATAAAACCATCAAATATGGTTTTATTTGCTTTTAAAAAGTGTTTAACTCTTTTTAAAAACGTTTTTAAATTGTATTTATGAGTAAGACTTCATATGAAAAATTTTAAGGGCATTTTTATTAAACTA
>JAKSUT010000119.1 GCA_024408705.1 bacterium
GAATTTTTAAACCTTCTGTTACGTTTTCTACTTCATAGTGAAGTCCAAATGGTTCATTTGTTTTATTAATGTTAATAAATACGTTATTTTTATATAAGATTTTATTTATAAATATTGTTTTTAGAATGTATGGTGGAACTGAATCGATACCTCTTGCAAAGAATATTCCTGTTCCATCAATTTTTGGAGCCGTTTTGTAGCTTTGCATAAATTGAGCCATAAATTCATCTTTACTTTGGAATTTCATAGCTTTAAATAGTGCTTTTTGTCCGTTGATATAAAGTAAAATTATTGTGAATGGGACAGATGCTATCATAAGTGATACAAAAGCTCCGTTTGGAATTTTTGTACATGCTGAAATAAGATATATTAAATCTAATCCAAGTAGTAATATTGCTACAAAACATTGAATATATTTTTTTCTTAAATAGAAAATTATTGTAACTAATATTCCTGTTATATTGAAACAACAAGAAACTGCAAAACCATAAGCAAAAGCGATATTTGCAGAGGTTTTAAAATATAGAGCAATTAAGATTACGCATAGCATTAAAAACCAATTTGCTGCGCCAATGTAGATTTGTGAATTGATTTTTTCTGATGTGTATTTGATTTTGAAACGTGGGAAAATTCTTGTGTTAATTGCTTGATAAACAATGGTGAAAAAACCACTAATCATTGCTTGCGAAGCGTTTATTGTTGCAAGAATACTTAAAATAAGAAATGGGAAGAATAAAAAGTTTGCTTCTGAAGAAACTAAAGAAAATAAAATATTTGTAGTTTCAGGATTTCTTATTATAAAAGCTCCTTGTCCTAAATAATTAAGACATAGTGCTATAAATACAAAATACCAAGCATATATGATAGGTTTTTTGCCAAGATGTCCCATATCTGCGTATAATGCTTCTGCACCAGTTATCGCAAGTAATGTTACTGCAAGTATAGAAAAACTTGCAATTCCGTGATGAAGCATAAATTTTACTGCGTACATTGGGTTAAGAGCATAAAGAACTTCCGGAGTTTTTATGATAGATAACACCCCAAAAGTCGCTATTGCTATAAACCATGTAAGCATTATAGGTGCAAAACTTTTTGATACTTTTCCTGCTCCATTTTTTTGAACTGAAAATAAGCCTACGATTATTAATAACGCAATTGAAAGTATTATTGGTTGTGGTATGTTTTGCAAGCTTGGAATTACTTTTATCCCTTCAATCGCTGAAAGAACGCTTATCGCAGGGGTGATAACACTTTCACCCATGAGTAAAGAAACTCCAAGTATTGTTAAAATTGAAATAATTCCCATTACTTTAGGGTTTTTTACTAATCTTTTTAAAACTTGCTTAAGCACGATAGTACCACCTTCACCATGGATACCGATGCTCATTGCAAGCCAAGTGTATTGAATTGTTATGATTAAAAGTAGTGACCAAACAATGAATGATAAAATTCCAAGAACATTGTCTTGTGTAGCATTTACCATTAAAAATACTACTGTTAGGGTATAAATTGGACTTGTCCCAATATCTCCGAAAACAAGTCCCATTGCTTGTACTATACTTTTAGGTGTTACTTTTGCATCTGCCATACGTGTTATTATATTGCAAATATAAAAAAAGAGCATTTTTCATGCTCTTTTTTGTTAATATTTTTAAATTATTAGTCTTAGTTTTTGATAGCATCAGCACCAGATGCAACTTCGATGATTTCTTGAGTGATTGCCCATTGTCTTGCTTTGTTGTAGTCAATGGTAAGTGTTCTAATCATTTCTTCTGCGTTATTTGATGCTGCTGACATTGCTGTCATTCTTGCTGCAAGTTCACTTGCTTGTGCTTCTAATAATGCTTGATAAATTGTATTTGTTAAGTAAAGAGGCATTACTTTTTGCAAAATACTTTCTTTTGAAGGTTCAAACATCATTACAGGATCAATTTCAGTTGAAGTTGTTTCTTCTTCTTTATCGATAGAAACTGGAACTAAATCCCATTTTTGAGCCAAATATGACATCATATTTTTGAATTTTGTTGTATAAACTTCAATCTTATCAATTTCTTTTGCAATATAACTTTTTGCTAAATCTTCAGCTACAAGTTCTGCACCTGTTGAATTAACTTCTGCCATAACAGTTGAGTATGTTTTAACAATTTCAGCATCAAGACCTTCAATTTTTCTTTTTAAAGATGTGATACCTTTCAAACCAATGATAAATAGTTTTGTATGTAAACCTTTTTCTTGGTTTTCTTTAATTGCTTTAACAGCACCTCTGATTATGTTTGCGTTATAAGCACCAGCAAGTCCTTTGTTTGAAGTGATAACCAAAAGACCAATTGTTTTTACTTCTCTTGGTTTCAAAAATTCAGGATAATTTTCAATGGCTCTGTTAGTATTAACAACACCTTCAGTTGCTCCACCTTCAACAGAAGCTAAAAGTTTTTTGAAAATTCTAATTAATTCTTCAGCAAATGGTCTTGCGTTTTTAACGGCTGATTCTGCTTTTTTGATTTTTGCAGCTGCAACCATCTTCATTGCACGAGTAATTTTCTTAGTATTTTCAACACTTTGTATTCTGCTTTTTATGTCTTTAAGGTTTGCCATTATTGTCCTCTAAATTTTTCAAGAGCTTTAGTTAAAGCTTCTTTGTCTTCTGCTGCCAATGCACCGCCATCGTTTAATTTTGCAACTAAATCAGGCATATTTGCGTTGAAATAATCGAACCAATCACGTTTAAATGTTGCAATATCTTTATTTTCAACGTTATCAAGTACACCAGCACTAGCTGCAAATAAGATACTAACTTGTTCTGCAACACTCAATGGTTGATATTGAGGTTGTTTTAATACTTCAGTAAGTTTTTGACCACGAAGTAATTGTTGTTTTGTTGAAGCATCCAAGTCAGAAGCGAATTGAGCGAATGCTGCAAGTTCGTTGTATTGAGCTAGTTCAAGTCTTAATGTACCACCAACTTGTTTTGTACCTTTAGTTTGAGCTGCACCACCAACACGAGATACTGAAATACCAGCGTTGATTGCAGGTCTTATACCAGCGTTGAACAAGTTACTTTCCAAGAAGATTTGTCCGTCTGTAATTGAAATTACGTTTGTTGGAATGTATGCAGATACGTCACCTGCTTGTGTTTCAATGATTGGTAATGCTGTAATACTACCGCCACCTAAATCATCAGACAATTTGCAAGCTCTTTCCAACAATCTTGAGTGTAAGTAGAATACATCACCTGGATATGCTTCACGTCCTGGTGGTCTACGAAGTAGCAAACTCATTGCACGGTATGCTTGAGCTTGTTTTGTTAAGTCATCATAGATAATTAGAACGTGTTTTCCTTGTTCCAAGAATTCTTCTGCCATTGCGCAACCTGCGAATGGAGCGATATATTGTAATGGTGCTGATTCGTTTGCTGTTGCAGAAACGATAATTGTATAATCCATTGCACCATAATTATCAAGTGTTTTTGCTAATTGAGCAACTGTTGATGCTTTTTGACCAATTGCAACGTAGATACAAATTACATCTCCACCTTTTTGGTTGATGATTGTATCAATAGCGATAGCTGTTTTACCAGTTTGTCTATCACCGATAATAAGTTCCCTTTGACCACGACCGATTGGAGTCAAAGCATCGATTGCTGTTAAACCAGTTTGAAGTGGTTGGTGAACTGATTTTCTTGAAATGATACCAGGAGCTACTCTTTCAACAGGTCTTGTTTTTGAGTATTCAATATCACCTTTTCCGTCTAATGGTAAACCAGTAGGGCTAACAATTCTACCAATCAAACCATCACCAACAGGAACAGCTGCGATATTACCAGTTGTTTTTACTGTCATTCCTTCTTTGATTTGTTGATATTCACCAAGAACTACAACACCGACATTATCTTCTTCTAAGTTTAATGTCATACCTAAAGTACCTTTGCCGTCTTGGAATTCAACAAGTTCACCTGCCATTACGTTTCTTAATCCGTAAATTCTGGCAATTCCATCACCAACTTCAAGAACTGAGCCGATGTTTGAAATCTCAGTTTGAGCTTCATAATTTTCGATTTTGTTACGGATTATTGAACTTATTTCATCCGGTTTTAATAAAGCCATTTTCTACACCTCTTTATCTGTTATGTTCGTTTATTTTGCTATTGCTTTGCCTAATTCTTCCAGCTTATGGCGTAAGCTCATATCTATGATGTTATCACCGATTTTTATTAATAAACCTGCGATAATATTTTCATCGATTTCTGTTTCGATTATAACTTGTTTTCCAAGTTTTCTAGATAATGTTTCTGTTAATCTTCCTTTTGAATCGTCATTCATTGTTACTGCTGAAACAACTTGAACTCTGCTGATATTATTTATTTTATCAAGTTCAAGATTGTATTCTGTAATGATTTGTCTAAAAGTGTCAAATCTGTTTTTGTCAATTAAGACTTTTAAGAAATTTGAAATCAAAGGATTGATATCTTCGTTGAAAACTTTGATTATAACATCTTTTTTATCTTCAATAGAAACAATTGGATTTAGTAAAAATTCATCCAAATCTTTTGAAGTATCAAGCACTCCTTTAATTTTTTCTAATTCAGAAGATATTTGTTCGTAACTCAATTTTCCTTCTTGAACTAAATCAATAAGAGCTTGAGAATATTGTTGTGCTATAAGTTCAGTTTTTGTATCTGCCATTTCTTAAATTTCTAACCTATCTATTTCTGCAATACTTTCATCAATATATTTTTGATGTAAACTTAAATCTTTTAATAATGCCCAT
>JAKSUT010000012.1 GCA_024408705.1 bacterium
ACTGAAGCTGGAAAAATCATTCCAAGAAGAATCACAGGAACATGTGCAAAACACCAAAGAATGATTTCTAGAGCTGTTAAAAGAGCTAGAGAAGCTGCAATTATTGATTACGTTTTTGACTAAGGTGTGAAAAATGGATAAAATTACTATACGTTCAGACCGAAAAGATGATTATACTTTCCAATACAAAGGTGAAGATGTAGTTCT
This sequence comes from bacterium, assembly GCA_024408705.1. Classification (GTDB taxonomy): domain Bacteria; phylum Cyanobacteriota; class Vampirovibrionia; order Gastranaerophilales; family Gastranaerophilaceae; genus JAKSUT01. The sequence goes on from JAKSUT010000012.1 coordinate 208, forward strand.
AAAAGCAGGTAAAATTATAAGTATAGCAGATGGATTAGCAGAAGTTGTACTTCCTACTTGCAAAATGAAAATAATGCACAACCTAATTGTTGTAAAAGATTAATCAAATTAAAACAAAAACTAAAAAGAGCGACAAAATCAAATGATTTTGTCGCTCTTTTTTACCTATACTCTACTACTTAACTTCTAACTTCCCCATTTTCTTCATTCTTAAATAAATTTGAGAATGAATTGAATTTGCTTTATTTATATACGCGGTGAGCATCTCATATCTATTTATAGTTTCTCCATAAGGAGTTCTTAACAAAATTAATTCATCAACACTTTCATTTATATTATTCAAATCTTTTAAAGCATCTTTCATATAATTTGAATAATTAAAAGATTTTGACAATCTTCCCAAAACCTGTTTCATAACAAAATCAGAAACAGTAGAAAACATATTTTTTTTACCAGAAGATGCAATACTTGCCATATTAGTTAGTTTTCCTGATATTTTTGCACCAATATCCATACTTGAATACTTTTGATTTAACTCTTTTAAATCATTTAATACTAAAAGTCTTCTCTCTTTTAATGCATTCAACTGAATATCAGTTCCTAAACTTTCTAATGTCAAAATTTCTTTATCCAATTTTTCTAATACTTGTTCTAAATTTGTAATCTTATGTTCAAGTATCAAAGCTTCGTCTGACAATTCTATATATGCTCTGTTTTCTAAAATATTTGAATCGTAATCATTTAATCTAATTGAATTTTGAACAAAAGTTTGTTGTTTTTTTTCTTCTTTTGCATTTTGATGATTTGCTGAGAAAAAATTTTCAGACGAAAATTGTTCTTCTTGATTTTCATTCAAAATATCAGCAGAAGAAGTCGGAGCAAAAATATTTGCAGAAGATTTAATCTTTCCAAACTTAATATCCATATTTATATAATAACGTATTAAATTAAAGAAATAACCCTACAAGCGAATGATAAGATAAATTTACACAAATAAATTCTTTCGTTATTTTATTTTTTTCAGTAAATCTTTGCTAACTAACGTAATAGACTCAACACAATCTTTTAAATATTTTTTCATTGGAGTATGAGTTGAAGAATTTGCTAATACATTTGTTGCTTCTTTAAATCCCATTTTTTTATATACAGGAACAGCACTATTTACAGCATCTAAACTAATAACATCAAATTTTCCAGATTTTTTCACTGTACATTCAAGCGAATTGTACATTTTTTGAAAAACATTATTATGACGATATTTCTTGTCGACTGCTACATTTGAAACCTCAAGAACTTTTTTGGAAATATCAGTTGGATTAGCAAATAAAGATGCACAAATTTTTCCTCTATCATTTTTTGCAACCAAAATTGTTGTATCTTCTGACAAAGGCTTGCTAGGCGATTTTAAAATTTTTATGCAATTCTTTAATTTTGATATAAAATTTTTCTTTGTAGTCGTTTCAATATTTTTATAAGCAAATAAATCTGCTTGTTTTACAACTTTATCGTAATTTTTAGTATTTTTTGTTACTTCAAAAACATGCAAATTGCCTTTTGTTGTTTGAATATCAAATGAATTAATAGAATTTTTTATTGTATTAAAATTTGAACTATTTGAAATATCCACCTAAATATCCTCCAACATACATTTATAAAAAAATTTATCAAAAAAAAATTGCTATTTTACATAACAATTTTAATAAATTTAAATATAAAAAAATAGAAAAAAGGTTGAGCAAATTTTCACTCAAACCTTTTTTAAATACAAAACAAATTATTTTACTAATTCTGCAATTTTCAATGTTATATCTTCACCACCATACAACAATGAACCTTTTGCAAAAATAAAATCATAATCTAATTTTTTAGCTTCTTCCGCAATAATTGCAGTAATTTTTGCATCTATTTGTTGCAATTTCAAATTATAATCTTGTCTTATTGCATTTTGCTTCGCTGCATATTCTTGATTATATTGAGCAATCAATTGTTCTTGTTCTTCTTTTGTCGGACGTTCCATAACATCTGTGTTCACTTTTGAAAGCCAGATTTGTAAATCTTTATTTTTTTGAGCAGTTTCAAATTTTAAATTTTGAACATCAACTGACTGATTTACAACATAATTCACATCAATATACGCCATTTTTGCTTTTTTATCTTCTGACATTTTTAAATCTCCATTTCTTACTAATAAAATAATTCTACAACTATTAGAAAAAAAAGGCAGAAATGTTACAAACTATACAACGTATTCTTGTGATTCTTCATCTTTTCTTAAAATTATTTTGTCTGCAACTGCAAGACCAGCATCATATGCTTTACAAGATGCAATAACCATTCCGGCTGAAGTTAATATTGCACCTACAACACCTGGAGCGTGTTTTAGAACTTTTGATAAGAATTTTGAATGTGAAGCCAATTCGCCAACTTTTCCTTTAATTTTTGGCAAAACTTTTTTCACAAAACCAGACTCTTGAACAACTTTACTAGATGCAACTTCTTTTTCTTTTTGCGGTATTACACCAGAACTTACAAGTTTTTCTGCACTAAACATTGCCGATAAAGCGCACGCATTTTCTACTGTGGCTGCTTTTTTATCGTCTGCTAGGGCTATAAGAAAAAAGACGGCGACGATGACGACAACTAAATAATAATTAAGTCATTTTAAAATTTTAACTTCTAAATATACACAATAAGCCAATGAAGCAAGAACCCGACAAACGAAGTTTGTCGCGTGAAAGTCCACTGAAAATCTTGCATAAAAAAAAGAAGTCCTTTTGACTTCTTTCTTTAAATGGTGGGCCGCAGTAAGGACTCCGTTGGCGAGCAGCAAAAGGAGACTAAATGTCTCGTTTTGCGTTGTTTTTTAATACAATTTCAAAACTCTAATAATAAGCCAATGGAGCAAGAACCCGACAAACGAAGTTTGTCGCGTGAAAGTCCACTGGAAATCTTGCATAAAAAAAAGAAGTCCTTTTGACTTCTTTCTTTAAATGGTGGGCCGCAGTGGACTCGAACCACCGACCTCACCCTTATCAGGGGTGCGCTCTAACCACCTGAGCTAGCGGCCCTTAATTTCGGTACAAATATAGCCTATCATGGACATAATTGAAATGCAAGCATATCTTTATGATTTACTCTTATTCAACAACTCTTGCCGGAAAACCATTTCTTCTTAGGTCATTTGCTATATCTTCAGCTTTTTCACGAGAAGAATATGTACCTATTTGCAAAGTATATGAGCTACCCAAATTCTTTACAAATGGACTTACGTTCATGCCTGAATCTACCAAAATATCTTTAGCAACTTTTGCTTTTTCCATTGAATCATATCTTCCAACATAAACTTTTGATATATGAGTATATTCAGATTGAACAGGAGTATTATAATCTCTTGCGCTTGGTTTTGGAGCTGCGGCAGTGTGATTATATGCAGGCATGACAGGTTCTTCTTCTATTTCTTCAGACTTGCTATTGCTTGGAAGTTTCATTTTTTCTTCTGATACATTATTATCATACTCTATCATTTTTGCTTTTTTCTCAGCTTCAGCAATCTTTGAAACACCAGCTGAATTATCATCTTGTTGTATCATTTTCAAACGATCATCAATAAATCTTTTTACACCCAAACCTGTTTCTTTTGGTTCCATTTCAGAATTTGAACCAATTGAAACATCAACATCAGGTGACAAACTTTTTGCTACTAATGAAAATAATAACAACGTAACAAAAAAAGTTGTTATAAACAAAATCATACGTTTATTTGGATTTGAATCTTTTTTCTTTTTATATCTTTCGTAACTTAAATAATCTGGCGTTTTCATATTTTTAATTACCTTCCACTTACTTTGGTACTTGCCATAACAATATCTTCTACTTCTTCGCTAAATCTTGTCATAATTTTTATAGCAAAGTCTTTTATATTTAAACCTTTTATAGAATTTAATTCAGCAGCTTTCACTGGGGCTCCTGTCGCATCAATATTCAAACCTGTATGAATCAATATTGATGTAATACTTTTTGTTGCAATAGAAACGCTTAATTTTTTGCCATCAATAAACAAATCATCACCACTTCTTACAACTTTTACATTATAATCTTGCTCTAAAACTTCTTTGATAGTAGTTATCAACAATCTTTGTCTGAATACACCTTGAACTAAATCTACATTAAAATTTTCAAAAATAAAATTCAACATTAATTTTGAATAAATCGGTTCATTATTGATAACATCTTCTATATCAACCATTTCTGTAAGATTAACTTCACATTCACCAACGAACGCAACAATAGCATCACCTTGTATTTTTTGAGTTTTATAAATCCAATGTGGAGCTAATTCTAAGCCTGTATATTTAATATTTTGTTCTATAAATTTTGTTTTCATTTTTACATATCACCTAAAAAAGCTGAGCTATTATATTTTCACATCCGTTTTGTATCAAAGCTCTCTTCAATCTTACACACGACTCACATTTCCCACAATGTTTGTCACCTGCTGAATAACAACTTCTTATCAAACGAATTGGCGCTTGTAATTCAATTGCTTTTTTTACTATACCACCCTTATTTAAATTTATCAATGGTGCTAAAACTTGCGGTTTTACATTTGTTGAGAATTTAAAATTTTCATTAATTTTATCTATAAAATTTTGGGAATTATCAGAAAAAGTTGCAGCTTCTTCTTCATTCGCACCCATTATAATATATTCATATCCAAAAGAATCTGCATAAGCTGCCGCAATATTCAAGAAAACAGAATTTCTATTTGGCACCCAAACCTGCATACAAGAATCTATCGCTTTTTCTTCCGAATCCAAGTCTTTTTCATCAACACTTGGAACTTCTTTATCTGAAACAAGTGATGTTTTTGTAATTTCTTTCAGCCAATCTAATTTTATCAATTTATGTTCCACATTATAAAATTCACAAATTTTCTTTGCAGCAGAAACTTCTTGTGCCAATGATTTTTGACCATAATCAAAAGTCAAAGCAAGCTCAACATCATAATTATTCTTCGCATCAGCTAACGCAACCAAAGAATCTAACCCACCTGACATCAAAACTATTGCCTTTGACATTCTACTCATCCTCACAATCTTCATATTCTGTTATTAAATCTTTTGCTTCTTCTTTCAAAAATTCTGAATAATCAGAACTTTCAATAACTTCGTCTAATATTTCTCTGCCTAAAAGATTATACAATGCTATCAAAGCGTTTTTCTTAACTTCATCGTCATAATCATTCAACATACTTTTTATCATTGGCAAAGCTCTTGGACTATCTGACTCCATTAAAACTTCAATAGCGTTAATCCTAATTGTCGGAGAATCATCTTTTAAGGCATGCTCCATTGCTTTTATAATTTTGTCATCTGAAGAATGAAATTTACCTAAAACTTCAATAATTCGTTCTTTCAAAAATGAAAATTTATCCATAAAACCTTTTTTAGATTCTAAAATTTTAACCAAAGGCTCAATTGCTCTTATATCACCTAACATACCAAGTGCAACAGCAGCAGATTCTCTTACATAAACAGATTTTTCTTCTTCATCACCAACAATATCAATCAATGGTGAAACGGCATATTTGTCACCAACTCTACCTAGAGAATCAGCACAAGCCAAACGTAATTTATAATTTTCACTCTTATCATTCAATGAATATAAAAGTGGAGTAACAACTGTTGTATCTTTAAAATTTGCAAGTTCTTTTGCACACATAATTCTAAGATTTAAAGAATTATTTCTATCCAAAAACAAATCTAATATAGGGGAAATTGAACTTTTATCTCTAAATCTATCTATACAACGCACCAAATACATCAACAAGTCTTGATTTTTTGCAACAGTTAAAAAATGATTATAAATCATAATCATTTCAGAATTTGTATAACTTTCAGAAAGGCAATCAACAGCAGCTTCTATATCTTGAGCTGACTTATCAGATAAAATATAGCAATTCTCTACAAGTTTATCAAAATCTATTGCATTTTCGTCTGACATCACAAACCTTTCATCGCTAGAATACAATAAATATGATATTTTTACAAGTTTTAAAGATGACTTTACACAAACAAAATTTTGTACTAAAATCAATGTATGGAAAATTTAAATAAATATATTGAACACACTTTATTAAAACAAGATGCATCTGTGAAAGATTTTGAAAAACTTTTTGCAGAAGCAAAAGAACACAAATTCTTAGGAGTTTGCGTAAATCCTGCAAGAGTTAAATTAGCAGCAGAAGCTCTAAAAGACACAGATGTAAAAATCGTTACTGTTGTTGGTTTTCCTTTAGGAGCATCAATTCCTGAAGCAAAAGCTTTTGAAGCTGAACAAGCTATCAAAGATGGAGCAGATGAAATCGACATGGTTATCAATGTTGGTCTTATCAAAGACAAAAACTTTGAAGCAGTACAACACGATATAGAAGTTGTAAAAAAATCTTGTAAAGACAAAAAATTAAAAGTAATTCTTGAAACAGATTTACTTACAAAAGAAGAAATCAAAAAAGCTTGTGAAATTTGCATAAAAGCAAAAGCAGATTTAGTAAAAACATCAACTGGTTTTGTAAAAGGCGGTGTTGGTGCAAAAGTTGAAGATGTTGAAATAATGTATAACACAGTATCTTCTCACGGACTTGAAGTGAAAGCTTCAGGCGGAATAAAAGACAAACAAAAAGCTCTTGATTTAATCAAAGCAGGAGCAACAAGACTTGGTACAAGTTCTGGAGTAGCTATTGTAAGCTAAGATAAAACAAATTTTATATTTTTAAAAAGGCAAGAATTTTGAAATCAAAATTCTTGCCTTTTTCTTTTTAACAGACTCTATTTTGTGATAAAATACTAATGCGTAATATATTACAAGGGTTTTTTAAATGGGTGATGAAGACAAGCAGTTTGATGCGACCCCCAGAAAACTAGAACAAGCAAGAAAAGAAGGACAAGTTGTAAAATCAAAAGATTTTTCAACAGCACTTGCTATGCTTATTGTTTTCACGGTTATTAACGCACTTGCACCATTTATCTGGGACCAAATAAGCAGACTATTTGTGCTTTGTTATGAACAAATTCCTAATGCCCATTTATCTGATATTGGAACAAACTATATTTGGACAATCACAATTATTGCAGCTGTCTTAATGATTGCACCAATTCTTTTTGTTGCTTGGCTTATTGCAATACTTGCAGATTTTATTCAAGTTGGACCTCTTGTTACAATGACACCATTAATGCCCAAAATCGACAAACTTAACCCTACAAAATATTTTAAACAATTCATGGATGTAAAAATATTTTTTGAACTTGGAAAAAACATTTTAAAAGTTATCATTTTAGGTTACGTTGGTTGGCTTGTATATTCAGAACATTTACCAGCAATTCTTCAACTTGCTTCAATCGATAACAACTTTGCCGTTATGATTGAATTTGGTAAACTTATTGTTGAATTTGTATTCAAAGCCTGTATCGTATTCTTTGCAATCGCGGCAGCAGATTACGGAATGGTAAAATGGAAATTTTTAAAAGACCAAAAAATGTCATTCAAAGAAATTAAAGATGAATACAAAAACACAGAAGGTGACCCTAATGTAAAAGGACAATTACGTCAAAGACGTATGCAAATGTTACAAAAAAGTGCAATGGACGCGGTAGAAACAGCAGATTTTGTTGTAAAAAACCCTATTCACATTGCCTGCGCACTTAAATATGATGCAAAAGAAAATGATTCACCTATTCTTGTTGCAAAAGGAACAGAGCTTATCGCAAAAAAAATTATCAAAATTGCTGAAGAACATAATGTCCCAGTAATTGATAATCCACCTGTTGCAAGAGCATTATTCAGAATGGTTGAAATTAACCAGCAAATCCCGCCAGATTTGTATAAAGCAGTAGCAGAAATTTTACTTTTTGTTTATCGCTTGAAAAATAATCAAAATCAAGGTAGAATAGAAAACGAAGATAAAGAAAAATAAAAAGCATGCAAGAAAGTACCAAAATTAAAGAATATCTAGATATAATTCAAAAGGTAGCGAAAGTAGAACATCACCGTATTCCTTCGCACATGATTGAGTACGAAGAATTGGTGAGTATCGGTATTATTGCAATCCAAACAATGATTAAAAACAAAACCGAAGAACAACTACAAAATTACAACGCTGCTTATATTGGAACTGCTGTACGTTGGGCTATCAGAAATGAACTTCGTAACAGATACAAATGGTACACTTTAAAACATACAAAAAATGAAGAAGACGCAGAAGGTATAGAAGGCGGCGAAAGCGAAGAAGGGTTAGAAGTTAGTCCAGGAAAAGTTAGAGAAGCTATCTATGAAACAATTTTATCTATAGATAGTCTTGCTGCTGCAAACTCTGACAACGACTCACCTTTTGATTTTATAAAAGATATGTCAGCACTTCCTGATGAAAAAGCAGAAATTTCTGAAATGGGTAGAATGATTAGAGAAGCTATTTCTACTCTTCCACAAAAAGACAGAACTATTGTTGAATACAGATTTTACAGAAACATGCAAGTAAAAGAAATTGCACAACAAGTTGGTCTTTCTTCATCAAGAATAACAAGAATTGTTCAAAGTGCCTTAAATAGCATTAGAGAATATCTGCAATCGAAAGAACAATTTGGATATTAGGCTATATAACACTTTTTAATGTTGATATTGTGTTTGGATGATGAACAACAACTATATTTGCACCTGCTGCACATATAGAAGACGCTGTTGTAATTTCAAACATCATTGAACGTTCTTTAAAATCGCCATAATTTTTATCATAAGAATCAGATTTTGTTTCTTTCGCTTTTAATGCTTCATCACCTGCAAAAGCTATCAATGGCATGTTTAGCATTTCGTCACCACTTTGTGCTGCAAGCTTTATACGCTCAATTATGCTATATCCATATTCCAAGCCATATCCTAAACCGCCCATATCAGTATCGATTAAAATTTTATTTATATCCATACCAATATCTTTGACCAAAATATTCATTTCTTTAGCCAAATTTATATCAATCGGTGTTCTTATAACTAATATATGATTACCTTTAATAACAGATGGAACAATTGATTTATAAGTATTTTCATCTACAAATGCGATAATTGCTTCTCTATCAAGTTCTTCAATCAAAGCTGGAAGCAAAAGTGTATCAACTTCTTTGTTATTTGCACCCTGAATCATAAGAGGTTTAGTGATATATTTTAAAAGAGTTTTTAAAAGTTTTTTAGATTTTTCAATATCATCATTTAAAGATGGTGTTTCTTCTAAATTAAATTTTAAATTTAAAATATCACATTCAACTGCGTTAGCCGATTTCACAATATCTTCAATATTTTCAGAATCATAAAAATCTTTCACTATATGAGAAGATTTTGAAAAATCAAAAACATTCACAGTTAATGCAAAAATCGGTTTTGATAAAGAACCGATTTTTGAATTATTAATAACTAAATTATCTAATTTTATACTTTTTATAGTTTCCACTATTGTTGATTACCTCTTTCTGCAAGAATTTTATCCATATAACTTGCAAAATCTTTTTCATCAAGAGTTTCGTGTTCTAACAACATTCTTGAAATATATTCAAGCATATCTCTGTTTTGTTCAAGTAAATTTTTAGCATTTGTATAACATTCATCAACAATGCGTTTTACTTCTTTATCAATATCAGAAGCAATTTCTTCTGAATAATCTCTTGAATGACCAAAATCACGTCCCATAAATACGTGTTCTTGGCTCTTTCCGTATGCCATATTACCTAATTTTTCTGACATACCATAAGCTGTAACCATTTTTCTTGCAGTAGCAGAAACTTTTTCCAAATCATTTGAAGCACCTGTTGTAATCGCATCTGCACCATAAACAATTTCTTCTGCTACACGACCACCCAATGTCATTGTAATTTGATCTAGCAATTGGTCTTTTCTCATTGTTAAATGGTCTTTTTCAGGTAATGTCATTGTAATACCTAAAGCCATACCTCTTGGAATGATAGAAACTTTATGAAGAGGATCACAATTTTTAAGAAGTTTTGCCAATAGTGCGTGACCAACTTCGTGATATGCAGTATTTTCTTTTTCTTCATCAGAAATAATTCTGCTTTTCTTTTCTGGACCTGCCATTACTTTATCTGACGCTTCTTCTAAATCACTCATTTCAATTTTTTGTTTATTATGACGTGCTGCCAACAATGCAGCTTCGTTTAACAAATTCTGCAAATCTGCACCTGTAAAGCCTGGAGTACGTTTTGCAATAACTTTCAAATCTATTTCTTCAGCTAATGGTTTATTTTTTGCATGAACATTCAAAATTTGTTCTCTACCTAAAATATCAGGTCTGTTAATAATAATTTGTCTATCAAAACGTCCTGGTCTTAATAATGCGTTATCCAAAATATCAGGTCTATTTGTTGCAGCAATTACAATGATATTTGTATTTTCATCAAAGCCATCCATTTCAACTAACAATTGGTTTAATGTTTGTTCTCTTTCATCGTGACCACCGCCTAAACCAGCACCACGTTGTCTACCTACGGCATCAATTTCATCAATGAATATAATACAAGGTTGATGTTTTTTAGCTTGTTCAAACAAATCTCTAACACGGCTTGCACCAACACCAACAAACATTTCAACGAAATCAGAACCTGAAATAGAGAAAAATGGAACACTTGCTTCTCCGGCAACTGCTTTTGCCATTAATGTTTTACCAGTACCTGGAACACCGACAAGCAAAACACCTTTCGGAATTTTTGCACCTAATTTAATATATTTTTCGCCATTTTTCAAGAAATCTACAATTTCTTCAAGTTCTTGACGTTCTTCATCAATACCTGCAACATCTTTAAATGTAACTTTCACCTTATTATCAAGCATCATTTTAGCTTTACTTTTACCAAATGACATTGCTTGAGTTCCACCTGCTTGCAAGCCTTTTATCATAATAATAAAAAATACAATTATCAAAATAGGTAAAATTAAAGAACCAATTGTAGCCAACCATTGAGAAGATTCGCTTGGCTTTTTAACACTTACATTTACGTTTGCATTTTCTAATTTTGAAATAAGAGCAGGATCATCCGGTGTCAAAACTTTAAACTGAATAACAGGAGCTTGTTGTTCGCCATAAAAAATAGAAGAAGCTGTGTTAATGTTCTTTTTAACATCTGCTTTTGGCTGATTTTTTGGCATCGCAATCAACGCTGAATTTTCTTTATCAATTTCAACACTCTTAATTTCACCAGCTGTAAGTTTTTGCATAAATTGAGTATATGATATATCTTTTGTTGATGTATTAGGACCAGCCATTAACATTGAAACAAATGCTAATATCATTATCCCCAAAATAACATACATACCTGTTGATTGGCTCTTATTCATAATTTACCTCTTTTTACTACTATACTCTTACTTTATTTCACTTTCTTCAGGTTTTTCACCCAATCGTGAAAGTGCATTTATTTCATTTATTGAAAACTTATTATTTTCTGACATTATCTCAGGAACATAATCATTTATCACTAACATTTTATTTAATTCTTTACTTAATGTAGAAAAATCAATGCTTACGTTTCCAACGGTTACATTTTCTCTGCTCTTGATGAATAAATTTATCATCATCAAGATATTTAGTAAAGCACTTTCATCTAAATGACCACTTTCTAAATCATCCATTACTTCCATCAAATATGGATATGTATCTTTACCTTCACTACTATTTAACACTTCAAATTGATGTTTTAATTCTGCTGACTCAAAATCTGAATTTATAATTTTTAAGTAATAATCAGAATATTTAGCAATTGAAGTCACAATATTACGCATTGTTTGATACTTTGCAACTTTATAAAAATATTTTTTAAAATTGTTATACAAAGCAGTTTTATTAAGCAAACCCTCATCAATCCTTGTTGTAAGAAAATCGTTCAAAAAGTTTTCAAACACATTTAATTCAGAATATTTTTCGATTATATCTTCCCACATATCACCAGCGATTGCATCCTGTTGTTTGATAAAATCAAAAATAAGATTTAATTGTGAATCTTCTTTTATTCCATTTAATGCTTGGTACAATTCTCTTACTGAAATTTCTGATTTTTTTGTAAGCACTACCATAAATTGCATCTGTGAAACAAATTTGAACAATACACTAGGATTAACTTTATCATTTATAATTTTATTCAAAAACTCATTATAAGTTGAAAAAATATTACTTGATTTTTCTTCTTCAGTTAAATAAACATCATTAACTATTTTTTCAAAAATTTCTGCATCTTTTCCTTTTAACTGAAGTTTTGGAGAATTATTGCTGATTAAATATCTTGTAAAAATTTTATCACCTGCTTCTTTATTTATAGCAGTTGAACCAACACAACTTTTACACAACGCCAACAATAAAAGATTAATTGTTGTAAGTCTTTGCAAACCATCAACGATTGAATATATTTCACCAGTTTTTTCAAAAATTAAAATACCTGAAAAAATAGGTGAATCAGGCGAGTTTGACATCAATTCAGCAAAATAATCTTTTGCATTATCTTTAGAATAATTATATTCAGCAGAAAATCCCGGAGATACAAAACGTAATCCGTTTTTTAACAAATCTGCTACATTTATGATTGAAGTATTCATCTAAACTACTACCCTCAACATAATTATATTCTAACATAAAAGGCAAAAGTTGTTCAATTTTATTAGAAAAACTTCTGCCTTTTATTTCAAACTATTTACATTACAAAAACGGAATTATAAAGTTAAAATATATCCGCCATTTTCTGCGTTTTGTAAAACATCACCGCCGATTTTTGTTCTTAAGTTTTTAATATATTTATATATATAATCTCTTGGCAAACCTAACAATGATGCTAAATCTTTTGCGTAAACTATTTTACCTTGTTGTTGTGAAAAATAATCAAATACCATTTGTTCACGTTCAGTTAATGCTTTTGAGAAAGTCATTTTAACTTTGCTTTTAACTGAAATTTCTTCTTTTTGTTCTTTAACCTCAACCTGTTTAGTAGCCTTCTTATCTTGCTTTTTCAAAGTTTCACGTTTTGCAACGTTATCTTTCTTTAATTCTTTTTCTCTTTCAAATGCTTTATTTGCAATAGAACTCAATCTTTCAACCTTTGAAACTGAAGAATCATCGATTCTTGTAACAACTGGTTGATTGTGCATAACTATATCAACTAAATCATTTGTTTGTTTATCTTCTTCTATTAATTTTCCTAATCTTGCAGCGTATTCTTCCAATGTAATCTTCTCTAATGATCTTCTCCATTGTTTTACTTCTTCTTTGCTCAAGTATTCTGGCATTATTACTTATCTCCTTGACTGACTAATTTACGATAAAACCATCCGCAAAATATAATGTAACATAAAACTTTTTTAACTGAACCAAAATGTTGCATAACGTAAATTTTTTTTATTTATTTTTACAAAATTAATATATTTTTTTTTATCCATTTTATAGGCTATAATTGAAATATGCAGAAATTTGAAATTTTTAATAAATTTAATAATGCAGTGTTAGTAATCAACAATAACTTAGAAATTACTTACACAAACAAAGTATTTGATAGAACATTTGGCAAATTTTCTTCCTTTGAAAACTTTTGCCACCTTCTTTCATTTGATACTTGCGTGCTTGAAAGCGGTAATATCGAAATGTATTCACCAATATATCAAGCTGCAAAATCACCTCATAACTTCTTTTCTTGCGCAACTTTTCAAACTTCTGAAAAAAAATTATATTTTAATATCACATCAATAAAGAAAAAAAATTACACAATCATCACCCTTGATGATACAACCGCACAACACGAATTAAACTTATTACAAAAAGAATACGAAAAAATTTCAAATAAAGTTGAAGAACTTTCAAACAACAATCAAAACTTGATAAAAGTCCAACAAGAAGCTCAAACTCAAGCATTGAAAATGGCTCTTATTAATAAAATCTCAACATCTATGAGAGAATCTATCGCTCTTTCAAAAATCATTTCTTCAACTATTCAACAATTATCAAATATGTTTGGAGCAACAAAAATTTATTATGCATCTACATTTGAAAACAGTTTTAAAATTGAACAAATTAATAAAGAATACAAGTTTGAGCAAGGACAAATAATTGAATTTGACGCACAAACTCAAGAAAAAATATTAAAAAAAGAAATAGTAATTTCTCATTGTATAAAAGAACACTCAAAAGCAATTAGTCTTAAAAAAGCTATTTGCAGAATCATTGTACCAATTTATTATGGCACAGAACATAAAGGTATTATTGTAATACTTATTTCTAAACCAAGAGAACTTTCAGACGAAGTAAACGTTCTTGAAAACGTATCAACCCAACTTGCAAACGCAATTAACCAAGCTGAATTATACGAAAAAGATTTAAAAACAGTAAACGAACTTAAAAAAACACTAAAAGAACTAAAAGAAACACAAATTCAACTTATCAATTCAGAAAAAATGGCTTCACTTGGTCAATTAATAGCAGGTGTTGCTCACGAAATAAACACTCCGCTTGCCTCTATCAATGCCAACAACGGAATGATAGCAAAACTTATAAAACAAATTAATGATGCAGATTTACAAGAAATGATAAGCAGTATAAATCAAATAGACAAAGAAGCAGTATCAAGAATCAGCAATATTGTTAAATCTTTGAAAAAATTTGTACGTCTTGATGAAGCAGAATTGCAAGAAGCAGACATAAATAAAGAAATTGATTTAACACTAGACATTATCAGACACGAAACAAAAAACAAAGCCGAAATCATAAAAAATTACGGCGATATTCCAATGATAAAATGTTATCCAAATATGCTAAACCAAGTATTTATGAATATTTTAGTAAACGCTTGCCAAAGCATAGAAACAAAAGGAACAATTACAATATCAACTTCTTTTCAAAACAATTCACTATCTGTCAGCATTAAAGATAGCGGAAAAGGTATAAAAAAAGAATTGATAGACAAAATATTCCAACCAGGTTACACAACAAAACAAATCGGTATTGGAACAGGCTTAGGACTTGCGATTTCAGAGAAAATAATAGAAAAGCATAACGGAAAAATCACAGTGAACAGCGAAGAAAATATTGGCACTGAATTTATTATTACTATCCCTAGTTAGTAATACATGTTAAATAAACGTTACATTTACACTCTTATTTTTCGTTATTTTTCAGATTTTTAAAAAAACAAGCACTATATTTATAACAAATAATCCAAGTAAAGTAAGCATTTTTTCAAAAAATATGTTATAGTAATAATATAAAGTGTGAAACATACCCTTAATACATCAATCGACTCCGTATGTAACAAAACTTTATAAAATTACAAAAAAAAGTAAATTTTTACATTTAGAATTTCTTTATAAAAGAGTGTAGTGAATTTATTTAGTAGTGTCGGAGGAAATATACTTATGACAATCAGTGTGAACGGTAAGAAAAAACAAGTTAAAAAATCTTTTGATGAATTGTTGATGGACTTGAGAACAAACAATTCTGAAAAAGTTAGATATAACGCAGCTCGTATGCTTGGTGAAATGGGCGACTCAAAAGCAGTTGAACCATTAATCGAAGTTTTGAAATATGACAAAAATGGTTCAGTTCGTTTATATGCAGCTCGTGCATTGGGCGAATTGGGTGATTCAAAAGCAACAACTCACCTTATCGATTCACTAAGAAATGATAGAAACGTAGATGTAAGAGTTCGTGCAGCTCGTGCATTGGGTAGATTAGGTGGCGAAATCGTTGTTGAGCCATTAGTTGAAGCATTAAATGATGAAAACCCTCAAGTTTGTATCACTTCAACAGATGCTCTAATTGAAATTGGTGATGTAGCAACAGATGCTTTGATTGCATCATTGGATCACGAAAAAGTTAATGTTCGTTGCGATGCAACTCGTGCATTGGGCGAAATCGGAAACAAAAAAGCAGTTGATAAAGTTATCAATATGTTATATGACGAATGGGTAAACGTTAGAATTTATGCAGTTACTTCTTTAGGCAAATTGAACGATACAAAAGCAGTTCCAGCATTGATTGACGTTATGAAAAACCACAAAGAAAACGAATTAGTAAGAGCTGGTGCAGCAGCAGCTTTGGGCGTACTAAGAGACCAAAGAGCTTTGTTACCACTAAGAGAATTAATTATGGAAGCTGAAGAACTTGGTGAACTTGAAGATACAGCTTTGAAATCATTCAAAAAAATTATGGCAGCTAACTGGCAATCAATCCCAGGAGCAGCTCCTCAAAAGAAACCAGCTACTGTATAATTAATTCAAAAAAATAAATTCACAAACATAAAAAGGTTCAATTTAAAAAATTGAACCTTTTTTATTTAAAATAGAAAACATTTTTGAAATTTGTTATAATGAGTTTAGAACTTGCTAATATTCTCCATAAAGAGTTAGAAAAATATTAGCAGTTTTATTACTAATAAGAAGAGCAGAAATGGACGGCTGCCCCTTGAGTTTTTTCTCTTGGTTATGATGGATTTGTCCTCCCATCCTTATTAGTAGAGAGGTTTACCAATACAGGTGCTTTTGTCGCCTTTGGGGTAAACCTCTTTTTACTGTTTTTAAATAAATTATTTTCAAATTACAAAACATACTTCTAACGAATAAGAAAGAGTTACCTAAGACAATCCTTACATCAACGGCAAGGGCGATAGATAACTCTTATAAAGGACAGAACCAGAACTATAAATAGTTCTGCTGTCAATAATATTATAGCAAATTTCAAAAATGTTTTCAATCTTAGTTATTACATATTTTATTCTTTTGAACTTAGAGCCAAAGAAATTTCGTCTAAAATCAATTTTGTAGCAGCAACTTTATCAACGGCATCTGTGATTGGACGACCGATTACCATATAATCAATACCGGCTTTTATTGCTTCAGTTGGAGTATCAACTCTAACTTGGTCATTTACTGCTGCCCAAGTCGGACGCGTTGCAGGACATAATATAATAAAATCTTCGCCCAACTCTTCTCTTAATTTTTTTGCTTCACTTGCACCGGCAACAACACCATCTAACCCAGAAGTCTTTGCTAATTGAGATAATTGCATAATATACTCTTCTAAACCTTTATCAACACAAAGTTCCTCTGTCAAAGTTCTTTGTCCAAAACTTGATAAAAGTGTAACACCCAAAATTGTCGGATTTTCTTTACCCAATTTTTGAGCAAGTTCTCTTGAAGTTTTTGTTGCAGCCTTAACCATTCTTGAACCACCTTGCAAATGAATATTAAAGAAATTTATATCTTCCTTAATCAAATTTTCACAAGATTGAGAAACAGTTGTTGGAATATCATGAAATTTGAAATCACAATAAGTTTTTACACCCATATCATGCAATTCATTAAAAACACTCATTCCAGAAGCAGTAACAAGTTGCATGCCAACTTTGAAATATCCAACATAATCTTTCAACTCTGAAACCCAAGATTTTGCTTCTTCAAAATCACTTGTATCAAGAGCCAAAATAATTCTATCTTTAACTTCGCTAGGTTTTCCAATACTCATATACTACAAACCTTTAATTCTATCTTCAGGGTCAGTTATACTTGTAATTCTTAAACCAAAATTATCTTCAATTACAACAACTTCACCAGTTGCTACCAATTTACCATTTGCAAATAATTCAACAGGTTCACCTGCGACTTTTTGTAACTCAACAATTGAACCTCTTGTTAATTCCAAAACATTTTTTACAGGAAGTTCAGTTCTTCCAAGTTCTACTGTCAATTGAAGTTTGATATCCATTAATATATCTAAGTTTTTATTAACTTCTGTTTCAGGATTTTGTTTTTCTTCAAAAGAAGCAAATTGAACAGGTTGAACAGTAACTGTACCATCATCCGCATTTGCATCTTCTTGAGCAACAGAAGAAACAGTTTCTGCTTGTTGTTCCATATCCTCAAAAATAGGAGCACTTGGAGTCTGACTTTCTTCAACTGCTGGTGTTTCAGCTGCAACATCATCCATTTCAAAACTTGCTGTTTCAGAACCTTCTGGAACAGCAACACCTGCTATTGGAATACCTGAAGGACTAACTTCACCTGCTAAAGCATCTTCAGCAACTTCTTCAACTGGAGTTTCTTCAGACATATCCATACTTAAATCAACGGTAGGTTCTTCTTTATCAGGAACTTTTACAGAATCAGCAGATGGATCTTCTACAAAATCCGCAAACTCTTGAGCTAAAGCTTCATTTTCTATATTTTCATCATTTGAATTTGTATCTGGCATTTAAAAACCTTTCTTAATCTTACTTACTCATAGTCCCTTAATGACTCTACCATTGGGTCATATCTATCTGTAATTTTAACACAGACATTTTTCTTCAATGTTCCTGGTCTTGCAAAAAATTTCTTTTCTTTATTTACTTCTACAACCAAGTCATCTTGAAGTTTATTATTTAATTTTAAAATATCGCCTTCTTTTATATCCAAAAAGTCATCCAAAGTTAAATCGCAAGCGCCTAAAAAGACACTCAAATCTACCATTGAAGTATTCAATTTTTGAATCATTTTTTGACGTTCTTCAGTTGTTGCAACAATACCTTTTGCTTGGAAAATATGTTGTGTACTTAAGTTAGCCAACACATTTTCTAATACAGGATATGGGAAACATAAACTTATTAAACCAAAATATTTACCAGCAATTTGAACTTCAAAAGTAATCAAAGCAACAATTTCACCTGTAGTTGCAACTTGAATCATTTGATAACTGTTATCCAAACCTACAACAGAACCTTGAACAGGAATGATTGTAGACCAAGCAGCTTCTAAAGTTTTTACTGTTTTTTCAATAACTTTCTTAGCCAAAGATTCTTCAATATCAGTTAATTCTCTTTGTTTATTTTCACTTAATCCTACACCACCTAACATTCTATCTACAATACAAGATAAAACTTCAAAACTTACACCAAACAAAATTTGTCCAGGAAGCGGGTTAAGTTCAAAAATCCCAATTGTAATAGGAGAAGGCATAGAACGAATAAATTCATCGTATGTAAGTTGGTCAGTAGATACAACGTCAATTTCAATATGCATACGCAAATAAGCAGTCAAAACAAGAGAAATTTGACGCGAAAACTCTCGATGTAAATCTTGCAAAGCTCTTAAATGATCTTTGGAAAATTTATCCGGTCTTCTAAAGTTATATAGCTTATAACCTTTTTTATAATCTTCTTCACCACTTTCGCCTGATAGGATGCTATTTGCACCGCTATGAGAATCGCCTAATGATGAATTTCTACTGTTCCCCATGTCTTGTCGTTACCTTTTTATTGAATTATAAATTGACCAAAACTTACTCTAATAACATCTCTTTCACCTGCAAAAATTCCATTTACAGCTTCTGTAATTTGTTCTTTTGCAAG
>JAKSUT010000120.1 GCA_024408705.1 bacterium
TAATTCAAGTTATGCAGAACTTATCTGACCCATCAAAACTTGGTGCAGGTATTGCGGTTGCATTCGTTGCAACAGTTTATGGTTTGTATGCTGCAAACTTAATCTTCATTCCTTGTGGTACAAGAATTAAAGCAAACTACCAAAAATTAATTTTAGCAAAAGAAATTATGCTTGAAGGTATCCTTGCAATACAAGCAGGAGAAAGTCCGGCATTAATTGAAAGAAAATTGAATTCATATCTTCTTAAGGACGCATAATGGCAAAAAAGAAAAAAGAAGCAGAACATGTTAATCTTGAACGTTGGATGGTTTCCTATTCCGACTTTGTTACGTTGCTTTTTGCAACATTCGTTGTTCTGTACGCATTAGCACAAGTTGATATAAAAGATTTTGAAGCTCTTGAAAATTCTTTAAGGGCAGCATTTGCAGCACCATCAATTCTTCAAGGTTCAGAAGGAATGATGGACGAAAAAGGTTCAAAAGATTTATTTGACAGCGCACAAGGTGATGCTATGGTTGCACCTTTAATGATGGAGTATATGAATCCAAAATACGAAGATCGTTCTATGGACGAAATGGAAAAAGAAATTAATACAGCTGCAAAAGAAGGCGAATTAGAAGGTATTAAGGCAGAAAAAACAGAAAGAGGACTTTTAATAAGCTTCAAAGATGATATGCTTTTTGCAAGAGGTTCAGCAAAAATAAACGATACTGCAAAAGCAAAAATAGATAAAGTTGGCGTTATTATTGCTAAAAAATTCATTCTTCACAACATGAGAGTTGAAGGTCACACAGATTCTGACCCTATCAAATCAATTTTCCCTTCAAACTGGGAATTATCTTCTGCAAGAGCAAGTGCTCTTACTGTATATTTAATAAACAGATTTAAATTTATGCCGTCTTTGTTCACTGTTGTTGGTTATGCAGAAACAAGACCTGTAGCACCAAATGATTCAGAACAAAACAAAGCTAAAAACAGAAGAGTTGAAATACTTATTCTTAAAAACAGATTTAAAAGTTCAGAAAAACCTGTTGAAGATATTAAAAAGTTAAGTAAAGCAGAACAAGACAAACTTCAACAAGAAAGAATGATTACAATTAACAAAATTGGAGAACTTTCTGAAGCTGCTAAAAAACTTGCTAACGGGGACAAAGAAGCTGAAGCAAATGCTATTATTTTGAACAAAGTTTATAATAGTGAAATGAAACGTATTTCAACAGAAACACAAGCTTTAGACAAAACTAAACGCAAAGAAATAACTGGCGAAGGCGACTGGTTAAGACCACGAGCAAACGAAGATTTAATATTTAATAACAAATAGGATTAAAATGATTCAATATTATATTGGCTTAATGCTTGCATCAAGTGCTACAAATGATTCAGGCATTGCAGTAATTGATAAAAACAACGAAATTATACTATTAGACAAACTTTTTACGATGCAAGATATTCAACATTTTTTTGATAATTTTTCATCACTAAAACATTCTCAAATAAGTATTTCACTTCCGACAGATAACACTTTACTTGTTGGAAAATGGCGATTAATGTACAAATTTTATCAAACAGTTGGACTTGGAAAACACATTCTAAACAGAAACAATTGGACTCAAAGATTTTCAAATCGTGGATGCGATTATTTTAAAACATTAATTGAAAAAAATATAAGAATAAACAGATACGACATTTCTCTAACAAGAGAAGCGCTGCATCTTTCGTCTTGTTTCAAAGACCGTTCACCAGCGGATAGTAAAGCACTTCAATCAGCATTGAGAATGACTCAAGGATTTGAAAATTTACCAATGAACATGCTTCCAATGGCACAACTTGAAGCACTTGTCGGAGCTATACTTTCAAAAAGAATAGCAGAGAACATAGCTGATGAAAAGCCAATATTTGAATTTAATGGAATGTCAGTATTTAGAAAATAAACTAATTAACCTTCTAGCATTGCCAAATTATTAATAACGGCATCGTTTGTAGGATCAACTTTTAGTATTTGTTCATACAAACTAATCGCATCCTCTTTCTTGCCCATGTGTTCATACAAAAGGGCAAGTTTAAATTTTGCATCTACAAAATCATCATTTAAAGAAACAGCTTTTTCCATATTTATAATCGCAGAATTTAAATCATTTTGTTTTTGGAAAATCAATGCTAATTTATAATATACTTCTGAATTTTTATCATCTAATTTTAAACTATCTGACAAATATTTCTTTTCATCATAAAGACTATCCATAGCCTCATAACAATCAGCTGCTGCATAATAATATTTTACAACCGTATCGTCTAATTCTATCGCCTTTTTAAAATTGGCAAGACCTTCTTTAAAGTTTTTAATTTCAACATCTACACAACCTAATCTGTAAAAGATATCAGGATTTTTTGAATAACATTGAATTGCAGTGTTGAATTTTTTGAAACAACCATCATTATCTTTTTGTCTGAATAAATAAATACCCCATTCTGCATATACAGTACTTAAATCTTTATTCAAAAATTCAACTTCATAGTAATTGGCATCTTCTATCAACTTTTTATAGATAGAAACAGCAGTTTCAAATTGGCCTTTTTCTACATACGCTTTTGCTAAATTTTTATTTAATTCTTTGTCATCCGGCAAAGTTTCTATAAGTTCTTCAAACAATGAAATCCCTTCATCAACTTTCCCAAGTTTTACTAATATTTGTGCTATTTCATCACCAATTCTAATCTTATCAGAAAGAGAATTTTCTTTAATTTTGTAAGATATATCTAAAGCCGCTTCATAATTTTCTAATGCTTTATACGCAGTTAAGATTTTTTTCAAAGACCATAAAACTTCTTTTTCGTCAATTGTAGTTGTTTCAATACTTTGAGCCATTGAAATCATTTCATCATAGTTTTCTTGCATTTCGTATATTTCAACAAGAGCTTTTTTTGTCGCTATATCATCAGGATACACATCCAAAATACGATAATATTGAGCGATTGCAGAATTGAAATCATTCATTGTTGTATATAATTCGGCAATAATAATTTGAATTTCTATTTTTTCGTTTTGATTATCTATAAAATCTACCATTTTTTCATACATTTTAATAGCAGAAATTTTTTGATTTGTTTCTAAATACAATACGGCTAAATTTTTCATAACCCATGCATTATCAAAATCATCTTCCAAAACTTCTAAATAAGTTTTTATAGCATCTTGAGGTTCTTTCAATTTCTTATAACAATTTGCCAAAAAGATTTTTATATCTGTATCTTTTGGGTTCATTTTTACAAGTTTTTTACCCTCTTCAAGAGCTTCTTCGAAAGAACCCATTTCTAAATAATTTTTTGCCAAAATTCTTCTAACTTCAAAATTATTTTTCTTTGATTTCAAATAACTCTTTGCTAAATTTTCAACAATTTTATATTTTTTTTGTTTCAACAAAATAGTCAATTGAGCAACAATATCTTCAGATGTTATCTGCAAATCTTTTTCAGATACATGATCTTCAACACCCAACATAAACTTATAAATTGAATAAGCAATAGCAGTTGTTAATGTTATAGTTAAAAATATTACAATTGAATCATTCATTTAGTTAATAAAGCCTTTATTTCTTATTTATTATACTTTATTTTTTCTTTTTTTTCAAATACATAAAGCAGATGAAATATTATGATTTTTTGTTGATTTGAACAAAAATAATATTATAATCAAAATATGAGGAAATATTTATTTATACTAATATCTGCAATTCTACTCACTCTGCCAACATTTGCCGCAGAAGGAGATATTGACTTTACGTCAGGAGATTTAAACGACTTATTAAAATATACAAATAGATTTGATATTCCATTTGCAAACCAAAAACAAATTACAGATGAAGAATACGAAAAAACAATTAATGAACTAAAAGCAAAACAAAATAAAAAATTAAAGAAAGAAGAAAGACCTCTTGAAGGAAAAAGTATAAAAGACGATAACGAAACAACCTACATACAAGAAACAGGTGAAAAATATATTATACTAAATCTTCCGGTTGAAGTAACAACTCAAGATGGAACAGATATTCCTATTGGTTTTTATCGAATGATTGCAACAAAAGAAGGAAAAGATTTATATCTTGAATTTTTCCAATCAAGCAAAAAAATTGCAAGAGTAAAAGCAATAGAAACAAATTATGACTTTGACGAAAAAGAAGTAAATTTTGTTAAAGTAATTCCATGCAACGAAAGTATCGTCAGACTTATCTATGGCTCAATCGACTACAATGCTTATGCCTATTTAAGATTAAAAAATTAAACACAAAGACAGGTTAAAAGTTTCTTTTTTTATGATACCTTAGAAAGTATGAAAAAAGCATTAAAAATAACTATCATATTAATTCTGTTATCACTAACATTTCATGGTTGTATAAAAAAAGATACACAAGAAAAACAAACTAATACAATAGAAAAAGTTTTTCAAACACCAGTGATTTTTCCTCAAAAGCCTATAAATGTGACAATAGATGGAATTGATTACAGACAATCTCAAACCCCTATTGGTAATTTCGGAGGAAAACTCGTATCATCAACTATCGGAGAAGGTCCAAAAACTTTTAACCCATTCAACACAAAAGATGCAACGTCTTCGACAATGGTTAGCATTATGTATGATGGACTTGTTACAACTGATGCGCAAACAGGAGA
>JAKSUT010000121.1 GCA_024408705.1 bacterium
GTGCGATTTCAGCACTTGTATTACACAATTCCATATTGCTTTCAATTAAAGTAGCAGTTTCTTTAGCTGATTGTGTACTTTTTTGAGCTAGGTTTCTAACTTCTTCTGCAACAACTGCGAAACCTTTACCTGCATCACCTGCTCTTGCAGCTTCAACTGCTGCGTTCAAAGCAAGAATGTTTGTTTGGAAAGCAATTTCATCAATAACTTTGATGATTTTTGAAATTTCTTGACTTGATGCTGTAATCTTATCCATATAAGACATCAATTCTTGAGCAGCATCATAAGTTCTATTTGTTTCATCATAAGATTTTTTAACCAATGAAGCAGCATATTGAGAGTTTTCATCATTACGTTTAATCATTGAAGCAGTTTCTTCAATTGTTGCTGCAATTTCTTGAACAGAAGCAGCTTGTGCACTGTTACCTGTTGCAAGTTTTTGACTCATTTCATCTAAATCAGAAGTTGAACGAGATACTGCCATTGAACCTTCCAAAATGTTTTCAGAAATTTTATTCAACTGACCAATTACTCTATCAACGAATAAATATTTAGCACCAATAATAATCAAAATTGATAACAAAATGTTTGCACCAACGATAGCCCAAATTGCATTTGCAACTTCAGTATCAATAGCATCAACATAAACACCTGTTGCTACAACCCAATTCCAAGCTGGATAAGAACGAGCAACTGAAATTTTACCAAAATATTTATTATTAGCTTGACCTTGTTTTACCCATCTATAATTAGCACGAGCTAAACCATCTTTTACTGCTCCTACTGTCAAATCTTTATAGAAAGTTTTACCGTCTGGGTCTTTTACGATAGAACCGTCTTCACCAACTTTTTTAGTTGGGTTTAATAAGAATTTTACATCATAATCGTTAATCCAAACATAAGATTTGTCTGGATTTTTAGAGTTAAAACTCTTGATTGATTCAATAGCACGTTTTTGAGCCTCTGCCACTGGCATTTCTCCACTAACTACTAATTCGTGGTAATAATCAATAGCATCATAAGCAACTTCAAGAACGTTATCAATTCTATGTTGTTCTGCTGCTAATAAGTTCTTCTTGATATTGACACCAACAATAATACTTGAAACCACTAATATAAGAATATTAATGATAACAATCATTAAATTAATTTTAATCCCAATACCTTGTCCTTGATTTTTCATAAATTACTCCTAATATTTATGTAATAGTACGTCCATGATATACAAACATAATACATTATAACTATATTTTTATCAATAGCAAGTTATTAAAAATTATTAAAAAGTTATAAACTTATTTATTTCTATTTGTCACTGTATTTTCAAATATATATCTTGCTGAAGACATAGCTAATGTCTTTAATGAACAAACACCCTTTTCTCTATTTAATACTCCAAGACTTGATAATCTTGCAGCCAAAAGTTCATTCAAATCGCTTGTATCAATGAACAAAGCGCAATCTTTTGAACAAACATCCTGATTAAAAGGACAAGATTTAGTTGTTTCTGACATGAAAAATGACCTCCGTATTCTACATAGAGGTCATTCTACAATTTTTTATTTTAAAAGTAAAATTTATTAACAATAATTAAATTAGAATAAATTTGCTTTTCTTTCTTTTAATTCTTCTAATTCTCTAAGTTTAGCATTTTTAGAGAAGTTATACCATCTTGTTTCACCATAATCTTTTGTTTCTTCTTCTAATTTTTCGATTTGAAGAGTTAAGATTGCTTCAGTTTCACCTGTTTCAATTTCTCTGATTTGTTTTTCTATAACTGATTTGTTTGGTAAATAACCTGCTGTAGCTGTATGAGTTTTTTCTAATTCAGAAACAGTTTTCAATTGAGCTCTCAAGATAGCTAATTTAGAACCTTCAGCTGGATTTTCAATTCTTTTTGCTCTTGCTTGTTTTGCTAATTGTTTTTTAGCTGCATCTTGACCTTTATTTTCAGGCAACTTTTCATCACCTTCATATTTTGGTTTTGCATCTTGAGCGATTTGGTCATAGATTTCTTTTAATTCATCTTCTGTGAATAATTTTTCTAATTCAGCAATTCTATTATTTGCATAGTTTAAATAATATCCTGCTGCTTGTGTACCACTGTGTTTTTTATCTGTAAGAGATTGTACTAAATTTATTAATTCATTTTTATGTGCTTCTTTTTGTTCTGCTTTATCTGATGCATGTCTTTTTGCAAATGCATCACTACAAGCATTAATCATTTTATCTGTTTCTTCTTTTGATTTTTCTTGAGTTTCTTTTTTTGCAGGAGCTTTTGTTTCAGCAGTTGCATTTGTATATTTTGGTGTTGTTGAAGCAACTGGAGTTGAAGTGTAAGAATTTTTTGATGATTCAAATACTGAATTTGTTGCTTCATTCAAAATTGCAGCCATTTGGTGAACATATGATGCACTTGAAATACCTGTCATAACAGGAGCGTTCAAACCGATGAAACAAGAAGTTGTTGAAGATGAAAGATTTGTTAAAGTTTCCATTTTTTGAATTTTACTAATTGTTTCTGCGCTCAAACCTGATGATTGAGGAGTCATATTTGAAAAATATGAAGTGTTACCTGATAAAGAACTTAATGCGTTTAGAAAATTCATCTTTTTATCCTCTTGTTATCTCTCTGTATATATATAAAGAATATATACTCAAAAAAATTGCCTTTTTTATGTCATTAACATGCACCAATAGGCTAAAACCCACTATTTACAAGAAAAATTTTGTAACAATTTCTTAACAATTCAAAAGTGCTAATATCCATGATAAAATTGCTATATGTTTACAGGTATCATCGAAGAAATCGGAAAAGTCAAAAAGTTTCAATTAACACAAAAAAATGCGTTAATCGAAATTGAATGTAAAAAAATATTAGAAGAAATTAAAATTGGCGATAGCGTTGCAATAAATGGGGTTTGCCAAACTGTTACAACAATTAGTGACAACTCTTTTACAGCTGATGTATCAACTGAAACATTAAAAGTAACCAATTTTTCTAACTTCAAAATTGGAGATTTTGTAAACCTGGAAAGAGCATTAACTCTACAATCAAGACTTGGTGGACACATCATTTCAGGACACGTAGATAATATTGCAAAGATTGAAAAAATTTCTCAAAATGAAGACTTTTATCTATTTTCAATTTCTTTACCAAAAGATATTGAAAAATACGTAGTTAAAAAAGGTTCTATTTGCATAAACGGAATTAGCCTTACAGTTGCAAATATTTCAAACCAAAAAATAGAATTAGCAATAATTCCTCATACCTATAAATCAACAAATTTACAATACTTGAAAGCCAATGATAATGTGAATGTCGAAGTGGATATGCTAGCCAAGTATGTTGAAAAATTTTTATCAAGGGATAATAATAGTTGCATAAGCGAAGATTTTTTAAAGGAAAATGGTTTTTATTAAATGAGTGGTGAAGAGAATAACAATACAATTTTCAATACCATAGAAGAAGTAATTGAAGATTTCAAACAAGGAAAACCTGTTTTAATAGCAGATGACGAAGACAGAGAAAACGAAGGAGATTTAATCTGTGCTGCTGATATGGTTACTCCTGAAATAATAAACTTTATGGCAAGCGAATGCAAAGGTTTAATTTGCCTTGCAATAGCACCAGAACAAGCTAAAAAAATAGAACTTTCTCAAATGGTAGAAAAAAACACAGAAAGTTCTCAAACGGCTTTTACTCAAAGTATTGACGGCGCAAAAAAATACGGTGTTACAACAGGAATCTCTGCTTTTGACAGAGCAAAAACAATAAAGCTTGCAATCTCAAAAGATGCAAAACCGGAAGATTTAAGAAGACCAGGACACGTATTTCCTTGTGTTGCAAAAATTGGCGGAGTTATTCAAAGAGCAGGACACACAGAAGCAAGTGTTGATTTAGCAAGACTTGCAGGATTTACACCTGCTGGTGTTATGTGTGAAATCATGAATAGTGATGGAACTATGGCAAGAAGAGATGAACTAAAAGCTTTTGCCACAAAACATAACTTAAAATTTATTACTGTCGCACAACTTATCAAACACAGAATAAAAACAGAAAAATACGTAACAAGAGAAGCAGAAGCTAAATTACCAACAAAATTTGGTGAATTTAACATCTACGGATATTTAGACAGACTCACAAATGACGAACACGTTGCAATTGTAAAAGACGATGGTTCTGATAAAATACCTTTAATAAGAGTTCATAGCGAATGTTTGACAGGTGATGTATTCCATAGTCTAAAATGCGATTGTAATTCTCAACTTCATAGAGCACTTGAAATGGTGGATAAATACGGCAAAGGTGCTGTAATTTATATGAGAAATCACGAAGGTAGAGGAATTGGTTTAATAAATAAAATCAAAGCCTATGCTTTACAAGAAAAAGGACAAGACACAATCGAAGCTAACATATCATTAGGTTTTAAAGAAGATTTAAGAGATTATGGTGCAGGTGCACAAATTATTTTAGATTTAGGTTATAATGATTTTAAACTAATTACAAACAATCCTAAAAAAATAATTGGACTAAAAGGATATGGACTAAAAATTCATGATATAGTAAACTTAGAAGCATATATTACAAAATACAATGAAAAATATATGGAAACTAAAAAAGAAAA
>JAKSUT010000122.1 GCA_024408705.1 bacterium
GTGAAGTAGTTTCAGAAAATTATAACGGAATTTTGACTGTAAATGGTCATAGTTATGCAGAAAAGAAAACTAATAATACAAATTTCGCATTATTAGTTTCTGAAAAATTTACTGAACCTTTCAAATCTCCAATAGCATACGGGCAACATGTTGCAAGATTAGCTAATATGTTGGCAGGTGGGGTTTTAGTTCAAAGATTTGGGGATTTGCTTGACGGCAGACGTTCTACTCCTGAAAGAATAGCATCAAGTACAATTTCTCCAACTTTGACTTCTGCAACTCCAGGGGATTTGAGTTTGGTTTTACCATATAGACAGTTGTTGAGTATTATAGAAATGCTTTATGCACTTGATAAAATTGCTCCAGGTACTGCTTCAAGATATACTCTTTTATATGGTGTAGAGGTTAAATTCTATTCTTCAAGAGTAAAATTGACAAACGAGCTTGAAACAGAAGGTGTTAAAAATTTATTTACAATCGGTGATGGCGCAGGCGTTACAAGAGGTTTAATCCAAGCATCAGCATCTGGTGTGTATGTAGCAAGAACAATTTGTTCAAGATAAAAGTTATTCTCATTAACTTTATTAACTTTTTTGTCAGAGTATATAATTAATGTTATAATTCCACTATGAATAAGTTTAAAGCAAATTTGACGACACAAAATAAATTGATTTTATTAGGGTTAGTGTTAAGCACTATACTTATTGTGTTGATTGCATTTTTGGCGACTTTAAACATTCAAAAAAAATTAAATGAAGGTTATCAAAATTTTGGTAGAATTATTTCAAAAACTCTTGCGATTGAAAGTACAGAGGTTATAAAAGATATTCCAGAATTTGAAAAACATGATAAATTAAAAGATCATTCTCAAACAATTTTAGATAGTAATGATGATATCGCGTATATTGAATTTACAAGCAACAATGGTGATGTAATTTATACAAGTAAGTTTGATTATTCAAAACGTTTTCAAACTTCAAAAATTTCTGTAAGTTCGCCAATGATAGTTAAAAATGCCGGTAAAGCTGAATCTATCGGTTCTGTTATGGTTGGACTTTCAGGAAATATTATCAATCATATTTCTTCAACAGCAAGAGCATCTCTGTTGTTTGTGTTTATTGTTGCTTGGGCAGTTTTTGCTTTTGTTATTATGGTAAACACTTATTTGATAACAAGAGAATTAAGAATTTTGCACCATGGTGTTAAGAAAATTTCTTCAGGTGAATTTGGTGTTAAAATCCAAGGTCAAGATGTTTCATCAGAGGTTAAAGAACTTTTTGAAGCATTTAATGATATGTCATCAAGATTGAGATTATACGAAGAACAAAATGTTGCTCAATCTGCTTTAGAAAAAAATAAATTAGAAGCTATTTTGATGAGTATTGCAAACGGGGTTGTTGTTTGTGATAATTTTGATAATATTGTTTTGGTAAATAACCAAGCACAAAAGATTTTAGATGTTTCTGAAAAAGAATTGTTGAATACAAAAATCCAATTATATTGTGATGGTGATGGAGAACTTTGTTTTAAAGAAAAAATTGAAAAATTTAAAGATACTCCACTTGATATAATGGAAATTAAACCATTAGATTTCAATATAGAAATTAATAAAAAAGTCGTAAAAGCAATTATGTCGCCAATGTTCTCAAAAGATAGTGAATATTGTGGATATATTGTTGTAATGAT
The DNA here is from genome assembly GCA_024408705.1 of bacterium. Lineage (GTDB taxonomy): Bacteria > Cyanobacteriota > Vampirovibrionia > Gastranaerophilales > Gastranaerophilaceae > JAKSUT01. The sequence continues at coordinate 1,687 of JAKSUT010000122.1, forward strand.
TGATGTTACAAAAGAAACAGAAATGGATAAAATGAGAAGTCAATTTATTTCAAATGTTTCTCACGAATTAAGAACTCCTGTTACTGTTTTAAGAAGTTATATTGATACTTTGTATAACTTTGGTGAAGATTTCAATTATGCCGAACAAAAAGACTTTATCGGTACTATGAATGACGAAATTGTCAGATTAAATAATCTTGTAAATGATATTTTAGATTTTTCAAGAATGGATGCTGTAAATATGCATTTACAAAAACAATATGAAGATATTGTTGGTATTGTTGAAGAAAGTATCAAAGAAATGGAAGTTTTGGCAAAAGAAAAACAAATTACTTTCTCAATAATTGAAGAACCTGATTTGCCACCTGTTCCATTAAATCATGACAGTATAAAAAGAGTTATTAAGAATTTAATTTCAAATGCGATAAAATATTCTCCAGAAAGCGGTAGAATAAAAGTTCGTGCAGAACGCGCAAGACATGGAAATTTTGTAGAAGTAAGTATTGAAGATCAAGGACCTGGAATTGCACCTGAATATCAAAGCAAAGTGTTTGATAGATTTTTCAGAGTTGAAAATGATACTCACACAATTAAAGGTACAGGTTTAGGACTTCATTTGGTTAAAATCGCAGTAGAAAAACATCACGAAGGTGAAGTGTTCTTGCAATCAACACTTGGAGAAGGTTCTACATTTGGTTTTAGATTGCCATTGAATGTTGTTTGCAATGAAGACGCTGAAATGGAAGAAGAGTATGTTCCAAGTGAAAATTTGAAACAAGCAGTAGCTGAACAAATGTCTGCTAATACTCAAAATTCTGGAACACAAGCTCCGCCACCTGAAAATGACCTTTGGGAAGTAAGTATAGAAAAACGTCAAATATAATAAATTAGTAACTTTGTACAGGCTGTGCTTGTTTTAGTTTTTTGAAAATGTTCCATTTGGCTTTTGTCGTTTCTTTTTCATCATTTTCAGTATAAGTTACAAGCGCATCATACACTATTTTTGCGAATTTTCCACTTTCAACATCTTTGTGTAAAATTGCAAGTGCTTCTTCTTTTGAAAGTTCTTTTTTGTAAGAACGTTTTTCTCTTAGCGCAGAATAGATGTCTGAAATTGAAAGTATCTGTAGGTTTATGTTTTCAGTTTCATCTTTTCTATCGTTTGGATTTGTTACGTGGTGATGGTCTTTTATTAAATCCAAAGTTTCCTTATCTAAATCTGTAGTTTTTAACATTTCATAGCTGAGTCTTGCGTGTTCTTTCATGATTTCAAGTTCAGACTCATTTAATTTTCCTGGTTTGTTAATAATATTTTCAGGAATTATAACTTTTGCAATATCATGCAAACTTGTCGCTTCAAGTAATGCTTTTTGATTAACTAATTTTTGATATTTTTCAGGTAAGTATTTTGTTATACCAACCGCAATATTCCTTGTTTCTGGTAAGTGATTACCAACAAGATTATTCAAAATATTCATGTTTACTTTTATGGATATTTTAAATTTGTCCAAAATGCGTGTTATTTCTTTGTTAACCTTAATCATTTCTGATATAGATTTTTCGTTCAAATATTTGTCTAGTTCTGTGTCAAATCCAGAATAGTCTGCATTATCTACATCGCCATAACATTGCAACGCGCTTTTGTTAGTTATTCGGTTGGTGAAATAATCACCAACTCTAATGTTTTCAGAATTGTTACCCAAACTATACCACTTTACAATATAATATATTACCTACATATATATAAAGTTCATGGAAAGCTAGAAATTGACATGATTTTAGCTTAATTGTAACAATTGTAAAGTTGCTTAAAATGTTTCACTTTTATCAGGATTTTGATTTGAATTTAGAAAAGAAACATATTCTTGTTCACATTGAGCAACTTTTGCTTTGTCTGTTTCAACGAAATCTTTTAGAACATTGTATTGTTGTTCATAATATTCTTTATTTATTAATCCTTTAATGCTAAGAGTTTTTTCTAAAATATTTATTTGTTCTTCATCTTTTTTAAGTTCATTTTGAGCAGCTTTTAAGTTATTTTCTTTTTCTGTAAGTGTATTTTCATATTCTAATTTTTTAATGTCTTTTGGTGAAGCTTTTTGTTCTGTCATTGTCGCTTGAGCAGCTTCTGCGATATCAAATTTGACATTGCTAGAAGGTTTTAAGAAGGCAGTAGAATATATTGCAAGTCCGATAAGTCCTGCGGTAATTGTTCCTAATGTTGTTGCAGTTTTGTGTTCAGCTATTGTATTAATAACTTTTTTAGGTGAAATTTTTTGTGCTGTTTTTGATATTGTATTGTTTGCAATATTTGTAATTTTAGAAATTGACATAATCGTAACCCTACTTTATTTTCTACGTTTGATTACATGAAATGTCCTAAATTAAAAAATTGATATAAAAAATGCAAATGTTTACAATTGTTTATATTACTCACCCATAACTTTTACAATAACTCTTTTTCTTCTTTGTCCGTCAAATTCAGCATAATAAATTTGTTGCCAAGGTCCGAAATCAAGTCTTCCGTTTGTAACAGGAACAATAATTTCATGTCCAATAAGTAAACTTTTTAGGTGGCTATCTCCGTTTGTTTCACCTGTTTGGTGGTGATTGTAATTTATATTAAACGGTGCAAGTTCTTCTACCCATTTATCAATATCTTTTATCAATCCGCTTTCTGCGTCGTTTACATATACACCAGCGGTTATATGCATTGCAGAAACTAAAACCATTCCTTCTTTAATATTACTTTCGGTTACTATATCTTGAACTTCGTCTGTAATATTGATGTATTCTCTTTGGTGTTCTGTGTTAAACCACAAGTATTCTGTTTTAAATTTCATAAAAACTCCGATAAAAAATTACTGATAGACCAAAAATTTGCATTAAAAAAGGAGACACCCAGATTTGAACTGGGGATAAAAGCTTT
>JAKSUT010000123.1 GCA_024408705.1 bacterium
ATAACAGGAATCATTAATAATAAACCTTGTGAAGCAGTATATGTAGACGTTAAAGCACCTGCTGCAATTGAACCGTGAGCAGCACCTGCTGCACCAGCTTCAGATTGCATTTCAGCAACTCTTACTTCTTTGCCCCAAATGTTTTTCTTATGTTGTGAAGCCCATTCATCAATCCATTCACCCATTGTAGATGAAGGAGTGATAGGGTAGATAGCTGAAACTTCGCTTAATGCATACGCAACGTGCGCTGCAGCGTAGTTACCATCAACTGTTATAGTTTTTTTTGGCATAATTACTAGACCCTCCTTTAAATTATCTTCCTAGTTTTCTTAATAACCATATACCAAAAAGATAACGCAAATATATCAAAAATACAAGAAAAATCATGCCAAATTTTAAATTTCGTGAAATTTATCACTAAAGAAAATATTTGAATATTTACGATACAAAAATTCCCATGTTATAATTTATAAATATAAAAGGAGTAAAAACATGTTATTAGGTGTAAATATAGACCACGTTGCAACTTTAAGAAACGTCAGACAAGCAAAAGAACCTGACGTAATCAAGGCAGCATTAATTTGCGAAAATTTAGGAGTCGCAGGAATTACAACACACTTAAGAGAAGACAGAAGACACATCAAAGATGATGATGTAATAAAATTAAAAACAATTTTACATACAAGATTAAATCTTGAAATGGCAATGACAGACGAAATGCAAAAAATCGCTCTTGAACTAAAACCAGCAGCTTGTTGCATTGTTCCTGAAAAAAGACAAGAACTCACAACAGAAGGCGGACTTGATGTTGCAGGACAACAAAAAAGAGTAATAGAATTTGTTAAACCATTAAAAGATGCAGGTATCGAAGTTAGCATGTTTATAGATCCTGATGCCAAACAAATTGAAGCATCACATATTGCAGGAGCTCCATTCATTGAACTTCACACAGGTGCTTACGCAGAGGCATTCGGAACAAATCGTGAAAACACAGAATTTTTAAAACTTAAAAGTGCAGCAGTATTTGCACAAAGTTTAAATTTAAAAGTAAATGCAGGACACGGACTTGATTATGAAAACGTAAAAAGAATGCACGAAATTCCAAATCTTGTAGAGCTTAATATCGGACACAGTATTATCGCAAGAGCCGTTTTTGTCGGACTTGAAAAAGCTGTAAAAGAAATGAAAGATTTAATTGCCTAAAGGAGTATAAAATGAAAAGCGAACTTGAAGTTACACAAGAAATGCAACAAGTTGTAGAACAAATGAGACTAGACGATTTAGAAGAAAATCCTGATTTAGAAAACGAAATTTTTGACTGCGATTGCTGCGGAAAAAGTAAACCTCTTGCAGGCTCAGTTTTATACGAAAATAGTTACAGATTATGCAACGATTGTGTTTTATATGCAGAAGTTGGTTTTGAACTTAAAAAAATCAAATGTATTCAAGAATTAATAGACGCAATGGAAGATAAAAGATTAGAAGAAATCTGCGAATTTATAAAAAAAGACGAAGCTAGCATGAAAAACTAATTGTAAACAATTGTTACAAAAACCGAAATATTTCATAAAAAAATTAAAGTTTTAAAAAAAATCTACCGATACAGATAGTAAGGGTAAGTAAGTTACGGTAAGAAAAGGAGTATCAGTAGAAAATGGGTTTATCAGCTTCACAAGGCAGATTATTGACTCTAACTTCAAGATTATCTGATCTTGAATTAAGAGCTCAAACCATATCTAATCAAAAGATGCGTTTAACTACGTCTCAAACTGATGCTGCTACAAGATATCAAGAATCTTTGAACTTACAAAAAATCATGTACAACAACGGTCAAAGAGAAGTTCAAGCAACCGTTAAAAACTTAACTGAATTTACAAGTATGGAACACCAAAAATACTTAGTAACAAATTCAGGTGCATTAGTTGTAGATGCAAATATAGCTACTATATACGATGCACACAAAGGAGACTTAGATGGTTTCGTAAATGCATATATTACTCAAAAAACTGGTAAAGAATATACAGAAGGTTTCGTTGGAGAAGCTGTTGGCAAAGACCCACACAAAGAAAATGGTGTTCTTATAGATGACACTCTTGTAGATGAAGAAACAGCTAGATACAATATTGAAAGTAGATACGAACTTGCAAAATATGCAAAAAGCATTTTCCAAAAAATGGAAGCTAACGGCTACTGTGCAGTACCTTCATCTTGCATGAGTGATCCTCAATACTTAATGACAAACTTTTTAAATGGAAACTTCAACCTTGCAGAAGATAGATATACAGAAGAATCATACACATACACAGATAAAGACGGAACACAAAAAACAAAAAATCGTACTTGTTATACTGAATATGATGTATTAAACTATCAGACTGATGCTGATTATATGTACGCAGAATCAGATGAATCACAAATTGCAAGAGCTCAAGCAGAATATGACACAGCACTTGCAATGTTAGAATCTAAAGAAAAGAAATTAGACTTAGAATTAGACAACATTGAAACTGAACACTCTGCAATTCAACAAGAAAAAGAAGGTTTAGAAAAAGTAATTTCTTCAAATACGGAAAGAACGTTTAAATTATTTGCATAAATTCTTAAAATTTCCACCATTTATATTGTGAAAAATTTTAAAAGTTGATATAATATTGACGTATGCGAAAGATTGCACCTGAAGAAATAATAGATTATAAAATTTTGCCATTCAATATCTACTCAGAGTTTGGCGAAAAAATATTCTCTGCTGGAGAAACACTTACTCCTGGTAAATTATTACAGTTAAAACATATGGCTGTATTATACAGAGATGATGAAGATATTAATATAAAACAAACAGAAGATGAAACAGAAAACCAAGAAGTAAGTTTTTCTGTTCCATCTCAAGATACACAATTTGCAGTTCCTAACGAAAAGCCTTCAGAAAACTTTTTTAAACAAAAACAAGAAACTAATACTGAAAGTTCTTTTCTTGATGAAGAATGGGAAATGGAAGATTTAGGTGGTGGCGAAATCGTTTCACCTAAAATCGAAAAAATAGAAACATTACCAGAATCACCAAAGCCTGTATTCAAAGCTAAAACTGATGAGCAAATAGAAACAGAAAATATGCTAAACGAAGGTTTTGATATGAAACCTTCAACCATCACAAGAAATAAACTTTCTATTGATGATATTGATGTAACTGAATACAAAGGTCCTGTTAATAAAAATTCTAACATTGATGCGCAAACTCAACTTAAAATAAAAGCATTCTTTTATAAAACAATTGATTCAGTTGGCAAAAAAAGTCCGCTTGAAACACTTGGTATGTTTGCAAACATCAGAGATAAAATTGTTCAAGATATAATCTTAAATTCAGAAAAAGTAAAATTGTCTTCTCAATTAAAATTATTGGGAGAATATGACAGATGCCACTCTTTAAACACTGCTATTTTAAGTGGTGCAGTTGCAAGACACATGAATTTGTCAGAAACAATGATTTATAATATCGTACTAGCTGGACTATTACACGATATTGGAAAGACAAAATTACCAAAAGAATTATTAATGAATAATTCATCATTGACTGCAAGGGAAATCGAAGATTTAAGAAACCACACAAAAATTGGTTACAGAATGCTTAGAGCAGAAATGGATGTTCCTGAAAATATTGCACAAGTTGCAAGAGATCACCACGAATTTAATGATGGTACTGGTTATCCAAGCGGAAAATCAGGTGAAAGCATCAACACAGAAACTCAAATTATTGCAGTATGCAACTTCTTTGATAACTTAACTTCAAACAGAACATCTTATCAAATTAGAAACACAAAAGAAGCTCTTAGAGTTATGCTTCAAATGGGTACTAAAAAATTCTCAGCTGATGCGCTTTATACTTTCGTGCATATGTTTAGTTACAATGACACAACAAACTTTGAAGAAATGGTTCAACAACACTAAAACCAATTTCTCTTTTTAGCTAAAGCATTTGCATCTATAACTTATATTGAAATTTTTGATTTCAATGTTTGAGCAGAATCTTCATAACCTGTTCTACCCATCAATGCATAAGTATAATTTTTAGCTTGTTCAACACCAGGTTGGTTGAAAGCATTAATATTATACAATTCACCAGCAATTGCTGTTTGAATTTCTAACATATAAAGCAATTGTGCGATATTATAACCATCAACTTTTGGCAATGAAATAGTAACATTTGGTCTTTGATAATCAACCAACGCAACTTTTGTAGCATCAGCTTCAGCGTTAATCAAATCATTAATTGTTTTTCCGCCCAAATAGCCTATGCCTGTATACTCAAAAATGCTTGGAATTTCAACAATTTTATCAAAATTTTCAACTCTAATAAAGTTAATAACTTTATTATTTGGACCTTCGTTATAAAGTTGAATTTGAGAGTGTTGGTCTGTTACCCCCAAAGCCTTAATTGGAGTAGGCCCACAATTAACCTTTTCACCATTATTATTAAATTCTTTTCCTAATGATTCTGCCCAAAGTTGAACATACCAATCTGAAACATATTTCAATCTTGAAGAATAAGGCATCATCACAGAAAGATTTTTACCTTTTTTAGTATCCATCAAATAATGAATTAAAGCATTTTGAGC
>JAKSUT010000124.1 GCA_024408705.1 bacterium
ATACTATTGAAGACAGAATAAGAATAATTGAAATTCACAGAGAAATTATCAAAAAAATAATTCCTGAATACAAAAAAGCATGGGAAAACGGCAAAATTGAAATAACAACAAGCTCTTATGCTCATGCAATGTTGCCTATATTATTAGACATAAAAGAATGTTCTAAAAAGCTTGCTACAGTTGATTCTACGCTTGTTGATTTGAACATGAAAATTGATGCAAAACGTCAAATTCAATATGCGCTTGATACTTTTGATGAAGTTTTTGAAAAAAAACCAAAAGGTTTTTGGCCTGCAGATTTAGGAATCAGCCAAAAAGAAATTGACTTAGTTCACGAAATGGGTTTTGATTGGATTTTAGCTGACGAAGGAATTTTATCAAAAACTATAAAATTTGATTTTGTAAGAGATTTCAAAGGTCACTTGTCTGATCCATATTATTTGGTTAAACCTTACAAACTTAAAACTGAAAAAAGCAATATGGACGTTATATTCAGAGATTCTGTTATTCCAAACTTAATCAACTTTGAATATGCAAATCACGATCCGCAAACAGCAGCAAACGATATGTATGACAGAATTAAGGTTATACAAGACAAATTAACAATTTCACCTGACCAAACTCACTTACTAACCATCGCTATGGAAGGTGAAAACTGTTGGGAAAATTATGTTCAAAACGGAAACGAATTTTTGCAAAGAATATACGGATTAATAGAGCGTGATGAAACATTAGAAACAGTTTTAATAAGTGATTATTTAGAACAAGAAAAAAATCCAAAAACTTTAGATAAAATCACTGCTGGTTCATGGATTAACAGAAATTTCCAAATGTGGGTTGGAGAACCTGCAAAAAACCTTGCTTGGACTTATCTAAAAAATGTTGAAAAAGATTTTGATGATTATTCTGATTCTAATGACAACTACATAAATCCAAAACATATAGAAGCTCACAAAGAGCTTATCATTGCACAAGGTAGTGACTGGTTCTGGTGGTATGGAGAGCCAAACGACTCCGGACAAGACCACATTTTCGATTTTCTATTCAGAGAACACTTGAAAAATGTATATAAACTTTTAAATATTGAATCACCTGCATATCTTGATTTACCGTTAATTGCAACAACTGATTCAACATTAAAAATGACAGCACCTATTTCACCTCAAATAAACGGAGAAACCACAACTGATGAAGAATGGGAAAATGCTTGTTGCGTAGAAATTCCAAACGGCCCAATTCTTCAAGACAAAAAATTATTTGATAAAATTTGCTATGGTGCTGACAGAGAAAATTTCTATTTAAGAATTTATCTTAACAACGAATTAGAAAATACTTTCTCTACAAATCCTATCTTACACCAGATGTATATCTATTTAAGAAATGCCGAAAATGCGCAAACTAAATCTCCGATAAGACTTATCAATAAAACAGAAAATGTTTCGCCAATTATGCAAGAAAAATTCCATAATGAACTTAGAATTTCAATGATGGATAACAAATTATATCCTGTAAGATTTACAAAAGCTATTCAATCAGGACTTTGGGCAATTGAAGATTCAACAAATATTAAAATTGCTCACCAAAATGTTATTGATATTGGTATTCCTTTTGTTGATTTGGAAATAAAAAAAGGAGAAAGATTAGATTTCTTCTTTGCTAATACTAATTTTGGTATAAAAGATGCATTTTCACCTCAAGATATAATGCTATCTATTAAAAGACCTGAATAATAAATTTAAAAACAAAAAGGGACAAATTCCAAAATGGAATTTGTCCCTTTTTATAACTTTCTATCTTTTAAAATCTGAAATCTCTTTCGCCATTTTCGATTTTTTCAAGATATTCTCTTATTTGAGTTTTTATATTTTCATTTTCTAAAGTTTCAATTTCTTTTTTTATCAACTCATCACCAACGGTTTTTGTTTCTGGTTTTGCGTAATCTTCTAAATACTCTTTTAAAGTTAAAATTGCATTTGGGTGACAGAAATTTTGAATTTGTTTTGATTTGCAAACATCCATAAATCTTTCACCAGTTCTACCTGCCCTATAACAAGCTGTACAAAAACTTGGCAAATAACCTATTTCCATAAGCCATTTTAATACTTCATCAAGAGTTCTTGTATCTGTAACATCAAATTGTGATGAATCTTCTTCTGTATAATCTTTTTCATCATAACCGCCAACAGAAGTTTTTGAACCACCTGAAATTTGAGAAATTCCAAGATGTAAAACTTTTTCTCTAACTGATTTTGATTCTCTTGTTGAAACAATCATGCCTGTATAAGGAACTGAAATTCTTAAACAAGCGACAATTTTACAGAAAGTTTCATCTGAAATACCATTTTCAAAAGTATTTGGATCAATATCATCAGCAGGTCTTATTCTTGGAACACTTATTGTATGAGGGCCAACTCCATGTACTGCTTCTAGGTGTTCTGCATGCATTAATTGAGCACAAAATTCATATTTATATGTAGATAAACCATATAAAACACCTAAACCAACATCATCAATACCACCTTCCATAGCTCTATCCATAGCTTCTGTATGATATGCATAATTATGTTTTGGACCTGTTGGGTGAAGTTTTTCGTATCTTTCTTTGTGATATGTTTCTTGGAACAAAATATATGTACCAATTCCAGCTTCTTTTAATTTACGATAGTTTTCAACTGTTGTAGCTGCAATATTTACGTTTGCACGTCTTATTGCACCATTTTTATGTTTTACACTATAAATTGTTTTTAAACTTTCCAAAATATATTCTATTGGATTATTAACAGGGTCTTCCCCTGTTTCTATTGCCAATCTTTTATGTCCCATATCTTGAAGAGCAATTACTTCACGTTTAATTTCTTCTTGTGACATTTTCTTTCTTGGAATATGTTTATTTGTCGCATGATATGGACAATAAACACAACCATTTACGCAATAATTTGATAAATACAATGGCGCAAAAAGAACTATTCGGTTACCATAAAAATCTTTTTTTATTTGCTCTGCCAATTCATAAATTTCTTTATTTTTTTCTTCAATTTCACAAGCAAGCAAAACAGAAGCATCTCTATGGCTTAAACCTTTTCTTTCTTTTGCTTTTTCAATAATTTTATCAATTAATTCTACATTATTTTTATTTTCTTCAGCATATTTTATAGATTCATTGACTTCATTATCATCTATAAATTCTTCGGCTTTTAATGATTTTACATTATACATTTATATCATCTTCTTTCTAGGTGAAATCCCCACCAATAAAAATTTTATCACGTGAAAATATCATTATCAAGTGATGATAAATTTAATTCTACTTATTTATAACCAAATTAATGATGAAACTTTTTTTAAAACATCTTATAAATCTATTGTATTTATCAAAAAGGAGAAAAATATGGATGAAAAATTAAAAGAAACAAGACACAATACAGAAGAAGCAGCAAAATATTTCACCAATAAAATGGCATTCACTCTAGGACCTGCCGAACTAAAAGAATTAATTGATAATGATAAAATCGTTGTAATCGATGTAAGAGAAAAAGAAGATTTTGACGAAGGTCATATTCCATCTGCTATTTCTATTCCACGAAAAGAACTAGATTCAAGATTAGACGAATTATCAAAAGAAAACACACACGTTGTATATTGTTATAATACTCAATGCCATTTAGCCGCTTGTGCTTGCAGATTACTTGCGATAAATGGTTTTACTTGTATGGAACTTTGCGGCGGATATAAATCTTGGACAGAAGATTTTAGGTATGCGACAATAAAATAAACATTTAAAAAGGCTCTGTTCATATTGAACAGAGCCTTAATATTTTTGTTATAAAAAACTATACAACACCTTGTGCTTTCATAGCTTCTGATAATTTTGAAAATGCTGCAATATTTGCACCAGCAACATAATTATTTCCATAACCATATTCTTCTGCTGCATCTTTACAAGATTTGAAAATATTAACCATAATACCTTCAAGTTTTTTATCAACTTCATCAAAAGTCATGTAATATCTCATACTGTTTTGACTCATTTCAATTGCAGAAGTTGCAACACCACCAGCGTTTGCTGCTTTTGCAGGTCCTACTAAAACATTATTTTTCAAGAAATATTCAGTAGCTTCTTTTGTACAAGGCATATTTGCACCTTCACTTACAGCCAAAACTCCATTTTCTACAAGTTTTTTTGCAGAGTTTAGAGTAACTTCATTTTGTGTTGCACAAGGAAGTGCGATATCTGTTTTGATTGTCCAAATAGGAGAATCTTCAGAAGTTCTTTCCATATATTGAGCATCTTTGTGAACATCAACATATTCTTTAATTCTTCCTCTTTTTACTTCTTTAATTTCTTTTATCAAATCTAAATCAATGCCATTTTTATCATAAACACAACCATTTGAATCGCTCATTGCAACAACTTTACCACCCATTTCTTTAACTTTTTGGCAAGCATAAATTGCAACATTACCTGCACCTGAAATAGTAACAGTTTTACCTTCAAAAGATTGATTACCGTTAGCTTTTAACATTTCTCTTGTGAAATATGATAAACCAAAACCAGTAGCTTCTTTTCTTGCTAAAGAACC
>JAKSUT010000125.1 GCA_024408705.1 bacterium
AAACTGACGAAAAAAACCTTGCACTATTTGTTAAAATTTCAAAAATTGAAAGACCTAAAAACAAAGATGACGTACCTACATTTGTACTTATTCCATCTTTTATTTTGAGCGAACTTAACACAGCTTTCAAAATTGGTTTTGTAATATTTTTACCATTCTTAGTTATAGATATTGTTGTATCAAGTATTCTGGTATCAATGGGTATGTTATTCTTACCACCAACAATGATTGCGTTACCATTCAAACTAGTATTATTTGTAATGGTTGACGGTTGGTACTTGATTGTAAAATCTCTGATTGAGGGATTTGTTACATAAGAAAAAATAGGATTAATATAAAATGTCACAAGATTTAGTTATAGAATTAATGCAAAACGTATTTATGCTCATATTAGAGCTTTCAGCACCCGTTATGATAGTCAGTATCGTTGTGGGTTTAATTGTCAGCATTTTTCAAACTATTACACAAATTCAAGAATCAACACTTACATTTGTACCCAAAATCATTGCAGGTGTATTTACAATCATTATACTTATGCCTTGGATGTTGAATGTATTTGTTTCATCGGTGAAGGAAATGTTTAACTTCATTCCAAATCTTTTATAAAGGTGCAAAATGGACTTATTAACTCTTTTATCACCTAGAAACTTAATAATTTTTGTAATAATTTTCACTAGACTTAGTGGCTTTGCAAAAAGTGCGCCACTTTTATCTACATTCCCTATTCCTATGCAGGTAAAAACTTGGTTTATGGCAACTGTTGCATTTCTTTTATTTCCAATACTTATGCATCAAGTAACATTTCCAACACCAACAACAATACCTGAATTATCATTCGTTCTTATAAAAGAATTTATAATCGGTTATTCAATAGGCTTTATCGCAAACATAGTCTTTGTTGCAACAGAAATAGCGGCAGAACTTGTATCTATGCAAATGGGTTTAACAGCCGCACAAGCAATGAACCCTGCAACAGGTGACACATCTCCTGTTCTTGGACAAGCATACACTCTTATTATTTCAATGGTTTTTCTTTCAATTAATGCTTTTGGCTTTTTATTTGCTGCAATCTATAAAACTTTTGAAATTTTTCCACCAAGCTATCAAGTGGTTTTAGCACCACAATTTACACATAATTTTATTCAAGTAACAAGCCAAATATTTACTATCGGCTTTACAATCGCCTTACCTCTGTTTTCAGTTTTACTGATTTCAGATATTTTACTTGGTTTTACTGCAAAAATGATGCCTAGAATGAATATTTTTACAGTTGCATTACCTGTAAAAATCTGGATAGGTTTGGGTTTACTTTCAATGCTTCTTCCTCAACTTTATACAACTATAAAAAGTATTTTTGAAAAATATTTAACTGGTATAATAACAATACTAGGGGGTTAATAAAAATTGGGACAAGCTAGCGAAAGAACAGAAAAAGCCACTCCTCGAAAACTGAGCAAAGAAAGAGAAAAGGGGAATATATCCAAAAGTCAGGATTTAAGTGCTGCCATTATGGTTTCTATTGGCATGGCTTTGCTTTTTGCTTTTTCCGGACCAATTTTAAAAGAAATACAAACGAACATGTTTTGGTGTTTTACAAATCTAAACCCAAAAGATATAAATACAGATGATATTATGTCAATTTTTCTGCCATACGTCAGCACATGCTCAAAAATTTTAATGCCGTTTTTTATCGTACTTTGTATTGTCGGAATACTTGTTATGAGATTTCAAGTGGGTCATGTCTTTGCAGTTGAAAAAATCAAACCAAAATTTGAAAACATTTCACCTTCCAAAATACTTCAAAACGCAAAAAAAACACTTAACCCTGTAGAACCAAGAAATTTAGTAGAATTTTTAAAATCACTACTTAAATTAATAATCGTTTTCTGTTGCGGTTTTTCTGCAGTAAACGGAAGATTAGACGAACTTATTGCCTTACTTGGACAAAATACTGATACCGCATTTGGCGTAATTGGTTCTGTACTAACTCAAATGATAACAAATATTTGTCTTGCAATGCTTGTAATTGGTTTCTTAGATAAAAAATATCAAGATTACGAATTTGATAAATCAATGAAAATGACAAAACAAGAAATCAAAGACGAATTTAAACAAACTGAAGGGGACCCTGAAGTTAAAGCTAAAATCAGAGCAATGCAAATAAAAATGGCAAGACAAAAAATGTTTTCACAAATTGCAGAAGCAAATGTAGTTGTAACAAATCCGACACATTACGCAGTCGCATTAAAATATGATAAACTTACTGCACCAGCACCAGTTGTTGTGGCCAAAGGTATTGATTTTGTTGCGTTTAAGATAAGAGAGATAGCAACAGAAAACAAAGTTCCGATTGTAGAAAATCCACCTCTTGCAAGACAACTATACAAATTAGTTCCACTTGATGGTATAATACCATCAGAATTGTTTATTGCAGTTGCGGAAGTATTAGCTAGCGTTTACAAAGCAAACCAAGAAAACAATAGGGGGAGATAAAATAAGTGGAAGTTAGCAAACTTTCTAAATTATTAAAGAATAACGACATTGCACTTGCGATTGGTTTAGTTACAATCGTTGCAATGATGGTTTTGCCTATTCCTCCACATATTTTAGACTTTTTATTAACAATTAATATTTCTTTTGCAGTTATTATACTTTTAGTTTGTTTATACACAAAAGAACCTCTTGATTACTCATCTTTCCCAACAGTATTGCTTATCGCAACTCTACTAAGACTAGGGTTAAACGTAAGTTCTACAAGATTAATCTTACTTACAGGAAACGCAGGAAACGTAATTGATTCGTTCGGACAATTCGTTGTCGGCGGGAACTACGTTGTAGGTTTTGTAATATTCATCATCCTTGTACTCATCAACTTTATGGTTATTACAGGTGGTGCAGGCAGAGTTGCAGAAGTATCAGCAAGATTTACTTTGGATAGTTTACCAGGTAAACAAATGAGTATCGATGCAGACTTAAACTCTGGTTTGATAGATGAAGCAGAAGCAAAAAAAAGAAGAGCAAAAATTAATCAAGAAATTGATTTCTACGGTACTATGGATGGTGCTTCTAAGTTTGTAAAAGGTGATGCCACAGCAGGTATCATTATCACTGTCATAAATATCGTAGGTGGTTTCATAATTGGGATGTGGCAATTAAAAATGGATGTTATGACTTCCGCTTCAACATACACAATATTGACAGTTGGTGATGGTCTTGTATCTCAAATTCCTGCTCTTTTAATATCAACTGCAACAGGTTTGATTATATCAAGAGCATCAGGAAAAGAAACTTCACTTAGCCAAGATTTAGTTAAAGAAATGTTTTCAGACCCAAGAGTTTTGGGTGTTGTTTCAGGTTTGCTTGTATTTATGGGTTTAATTCCTGGCATGCCAACTTTACCTTTCACACTAATCGGTGCAGTTATCGGATTTTTAGCATTTAACAAAAAACAAGAAAAAGATAAAGAAAAAATACAAGAACTTCAAAGAAAAGAAGAACAAGAAAAAGCAGAAAAACTTGGAAAAAGAAAGAAAAAAGCTACAAAAGAAAGTGTTATGGATCTTCTTAAAGTTGAAGCTATCGAAATCGAAATAGGATACAGATTAGTACCGCTACTTAACGCAAAAGAAGGCGGAGATTTACTTGAAAGAATTGCGCAAATAAGGAGGCAAACAGCACTTGAACTTGGTATTATTTTGCCATCAATAAGAGTTAGAGATAATCTTCAATTATCTCCAAATTCTTATCAAATCAAATTAAATGGTACTGCGATAGAAAGCGGCATTGTTTATCCTGAAAGAAGTTTAGCAATGAACGCAACAGGAATTAATGATGGGAAAATTCAAGGTATAAATGCAATCGAACCTGCATTTGGACTTCCTGCAATTTGGATTGAAGAAAAAGACAAAGACCTTGCAGAAGCTTATGATTACACAGTTGTAAACCCATCTGCCGTTGTAGCTACTCACATCACAGAAGTTATAAAGAAAAACGCAGCAGAAATACTTTCTCGTTCTGACGTTCAACAATTAATAAACAACCTTAAAAAAGAAGTTTCAGAAGATTATGTTGCAGATTTGATGAAAGATTTAACAACATCAGATGTTCAACAAGTTCTTCAAAATTTATTAAAAGAAAATGTATCTGTTAGAGATTTGAAAACTATTTTAGAAACATTAAGTATTCAAATTAAAATCGGAAAAACTCCTGACTTTTTAACAGAACAAGTTAGAAAAGCACTTGCAAGATCAATTTGCAAACAAAATTTAGCAGACACAGGAGAATTGTTAGCTATTACAATCGATCCAGCAGTTGAAAATATTATTGCTCAAGGTGTTAGCCCTGATGGTCAAAATCTAACTCTTGAACCAGATTTCACAAGAAGATTAATTGATAGTATCAACACAGAGCTTGAAAGAGCAATATCTTCTACTGGAAACCAACCTGTAATACTATGTTCTTCACCAATTAGAATTGCTTTCAGAAAACTCATCGAAAGAACGTATCCAAAAATTACAGTTATGTCGTATAATGAAGTATG
>JAKSUT010000126.1 GCA_024408705.1 bacterium
GGAAAAGTTGAAAGTTGTGTAAACAAATTAAGAGAAATGGGCAAATTATACGAAAAAGAAGGCGCTACTTGGTTCAAATCATCTGAATATGGAGATGACCAAGATAGAGTTATCAAAAAAGCCGATGGTGCAAACACATATTTGACAGCCGATATCGCTTACCACCTAGACAAGCTTGAAAGAGGTTACGACCGATTAATCAACATCTGGGGTGCTGACCACCACGGATATGTAGCAAGGGTAAAAGCATCTATCGAAGCACTTGGCTACAATCCTAACGCATTAGAAGTTTTACTTGGACAACTTGTAAACCTTGTTATCAATGGTAACGAAGTGCGTATGGGTAAAAGAAAAAATATGGTAACACTTGATGATTTAATCGAAGAAGTAGGCATAGATGCAACAAGATTTTGGATGTGTATGAGAAACATAGACACAACTCTTGATTTTGATATTGAACTTGCAAAAACTGCAACAGACGAAAACCCTGTATTCTACGTTCAATATGCTTATGCAAGAGCTTGTTCAATTTTAAGAAACTTAGTTACTGAAAAAACTGATACTGAAACAGGAAAAGTAACTCCTGCTCTTCTAAAAGAAGAAGATATCAAAGAATTAGAAAACAATTTCTCAAAAGATATTTTAACTCCTATATTCAAAGAAGAATCAGCACTTGCAAGCGAAAAGAAATTAATACTAAAACTTGCAGAATTTAAAGAAATGATTAAGTATTCAGCAGAAAACAGATATGTCTACACTATTTGCAGATACTTGCAAGAACTTGCAGCTGATTTCCATTCTTTCTACAATGCAACAAGAGTTATAACAGATGATATAGCTATGACAAAAGGTAAAATATCACTTGTAATTGCAACTAAACAAGTATTAAAAAATGCGCTTGATTTAATTTCAATTACAGCCCCTGAAAGAATGTAACTGTTACTTAAACCAAACAGGAACAACAATGGAAAACACAAAAAATTTAAACAAAGGATTAGATTACACTTGCATCTTTGGTGGAGGTGCAATTAGAGGTTTTTCATACGCAGGCGCTCTAAAAGCTCTTGAAGATTTGAACATAAACATTTCAACTCTTGCAGGTTCTTCTGTTGGGGCTATTTTTGCAACACTTATGGCTGTTGGATATAACGCAGGTGAAGTGAAAGACATATTTTTACACGCAAATTTTGAACTTTTTAGAGATATTCATTTAGGATTTGGAAAAAACTTTGCTATTTCAAAAGGAGAAGTCTTTTTAGAAGAAATTAGAGATTTAATTGAAAAAAAATTCTATGGATACAATTATAGCAAAGGCAAAAACAAGCCTGTAACATTCGCTGATTTAGAAAAAAATTTAGTCATTATAACAACAAATTTAACAGATTTTAAATACAAAGAGTTTTCAAAATTTGAAACTCCAGATGTAGAAGTAGCTTATGCAGTCAGAATTTCTTGCACAATGCCTGCTTTAATGAAACCAATTGTTATTGATGACGCGATAATTGTTGATGGAGATTTACAAAAAGGTCGCCCTCAATGGTTATTATCAAAAAATTTGTACTCAGAAGACAATAGAATTTTGGAATTTAGACTTGAAGGTGAATTTGACAAAAACTACACCAATAACCCTTTGAGTTTTATGAACACAATTTATACTTGTGCAACATCTTTCTCTACTGATTTTATCATTGAAACTTACGGTAATAGAGATAAATTTGATTACATCAAAATAAATACAGGCAACGTTCTTCTTGTTGATTTCAATATATCAAAAGAAAAACGTGAAGAATTAATGGATATAGCCTACAATCAAACAATGGATTATTTTGAAAAAGATCTTGTAGCAAAGAAAAAAAATATTATTAAATACTATAAAAAAATCTATAAGTACTTAAATACAACAAATAAAAAATTAAATGGAAAAAATTATAAAGCAGCAAAAGAAACATTAGGAGATTTATACCTAAACCTTGAAAACGCAAGAGATTATATTGATACCAAATATATAAATGCTCTTGAAAGTTTTAAAAATAATTTCTTAGCTAATCTTTCAACAACAATTTTAAAAACATATACATTGAAAAATGAAGACACAATAAAACAAGACCTTGAAACTCTTTGTCATTCTATAAAAGACAAAATTACAGAATTTGAAACTTTTCTTCAAAGTCAAAAAGATAATTAAAAATATTAACTACCAAATTTCGTAAACTCTTCTCAATAAGTATTCTTCAAAACTTTTCTTATCGAAAGATTTAGAATTTGCATCATTAATAACTATACAAAATGCGTATTTCTTACCACTTTTTGTTGTCAAATATCCTGCAATTGAACTTACGTTAGTCAATGTACCTGTTTTTGCACGTAAATTCTTAGAAAAATACAACATTCTATTTGATAATGTCCCTTCTCCAGGAGTTGCTAAATTTTCTTCTAAATGGAATTTTGAATTTGTACTTAAATCTTTATACAAAACATTTGATACAAAATATGCATTCAACAGATTGTTTTTTGAAACCCCAGAGCCGTCAAAAACACCAATACCTTCTGTATCAATACCTTGCGCATTATAATAATCTTTCAACATAGAAACTGCATCTTCAACATTACCGGCAGTTTTTGCATATTTTCCACCAGCTAATTTGAATACAGTTTCTGCAACCATATTATTGCTTCTTTTCAAAATATCTGGAATCGCTAAACTTATTGAACTTTTGTGTTCTGCAATTAAATATGTTTTATTTGGGATTTTTACTCTGTCAAATTCGCCATAATATTTCACTTTTGCTTTATCTAATGCTTCTTGTGTTTGCAATACAAAATATCTTCTAGGATATTTTACAGGAACAACAACAGCAACATCTTTTGAGACTTCTCCATTTGCAATTATCACATCAGCAGAATATATTTGACTTTCTCTTAAAGAAATACTATTTCCTGCGCCTGTCATAACTTCATTTTGAATACACAATGGATAAAAAGAACTTTGATTTATTTCAGAAACATTACCTTTTGTTGTTGGAGAAAAAGTTAAAGTCAAAACATTTGAATTCAAATTATATGGACTAAATTTTGGCATCAACGGATTTAATTCATTATCCCATTGCCAACCTTCACCCCAAATTTCTGCATCCAAAATAGAATCATCAATACCAAACTTATTAATTGTTGTTATTTTATATTTTGGAAGAGTTGAGAATAAATTTCTTAAATCTTTAGTTGTCAAATATGGATTTGCACCCAATTTCAAATATACAGATTTATCATTTGATTTATATAATTTTGTACTGAAATTATAATTTGTACCTAATGTATTTATAGAAGGTGCTAAAGTTACAATTTTTTGAACAGATGCAACTGGTACAGGAATTTTTTCATTTTGGGCAAATTTAACTTTTCCTGTATTAACATCTATAAAAGATACAGCTATCATTGCGCTGTTTTTTATACCTGCTTTTTCTTTAGCAAAATCTACAGGAGATTGAAAAATTCTTGCGTCAGCGCAATTTGCACTAAAGAATAAAACTACGAATAAAAATATATTAATTATTTTTCTCATTTTGTCTCTTCCACCATTCTTTTAAAGACCACGCATGTTTCCAAGCTTGGCTTGCTTTCATATCCAAATCATCTAAACTTTGTCTTATTTGTTCTTTGACTTTTTTATCGTCTTCTTCGGTGTTATTTTCATCAACATAAATTGGTTCACCGTATAGATTTACTAATCTTACCAAGCCAAAAGGATAACTAAAACTATCCCAAGATGGAAATCTGATGAAATTTATATCTGGAGAATACCAAGTCATAGGAACAATAGGGACTTTTGCGATTTTTGCAATTTTAATAACCCCATCTTTTACAGATTTTGCAGGCCCTCTAGGTCCATCAACAGTAATAGCTACATCTTCACCTGATTTCAATAATTCAATCATTTTCATAGTAGCTTCTACGCTGCCTTTTTTACCTTTTGAACCTCGAACAGTTTTAAAGCCTAAAGTTTCAACCGCACTTGCGATAATTTCACCATCTACTGATTTACTTATTAAAATACTTAATCTTGATTTATCTTTCAATCCAAACAAACTACATTGATTTCCGTGCCAAACTGCGTAAATGCAAGGTTTTAATTGCGGATTACCAACTTCTACAATTTTTGTCAAATGTTTTTGAACACTAAAAACCGCATTAATCAATTTTATTAGTATATTAACTTGTTTTTCACCTGAAATATGCATGCTTCTATTCTATCACAAATTCAAACATATTCATACAAAAAGAAAGAGGATATTTTAAAATTAAAATACCCTCTTTCAAATTCTTTAACAATTAGTTAAAAATTATAATTTGTCAGCAACCA
>JAKSUT010000127.1 GCA_024408705.1 bacterium
CTCTTTCACCTGCAAAAATTCCATTTACAGCTTCTGTAATTTGTTCTTTTGCAAGTTCCTTACCAGCAACAGTTGAAAGTTCAACTGATGTTTTGCTAGATAAAATAGTTAAAACAGCATCTCTTAATGCTGCTTTATAAGCAGCCATTTCAGTTTCAACAGGATTTGCTGCAGGAGCTGCACCTTCACCGTGACCACCATGACCACCTTCTTTAGCAGGTTCTGCTGCTGCTTCTAAATCTTTTTGGCTATTTGAAACTTCTAAAGATACATTAACTTTTAAGTATCTTCTTGTTCCTACATCACTTAAGTTAAGAACAAAATCACCTAAATCTACAATTATACCTTTTTGAATTTCATCTTCTGCTTCAGAAACATCTTCAGATTCCTCTTTTGCAGGTTGTGAAAGTTGTGCCATTTTATTATTTAACAAACTTGATTGTAAAACATAGTTTACACTCAAGAATAAAACACATATAAGAATTGTAGTAACCAAATTGATTACTATGACTTTCATATTTGAATCAACACCACCGCCTTTTTTAGCGTTTCCGCTCTCTGGGTTTTGGTTTGCATCTTGATCTGGTTTTGCCATTTTTTATAATCTCCAATTTAATTATTTTTCTAACACTATTATATCTACTCTTCTATTTGCAATTCTTCCACTGTTTGTTGTATTACTAGCTATTGGCATATATTCACCATAACCAACCGCTGATAATCTTTTCGGTGAAATCTTTTGGGTTTTTAAAAGGTAGGCAATTATATTCGTAGCCCTTGACGTAGACAATTCCCAATTTGATGGAAACTGTTTATTTTTTATAGGCACAGAATCTGTATGCCCCTCTATTATAACAGGATTATCTAATTTTGTTAATACTGTTACAATTTCATTTAAAGTTTTATATGCTTCAGGTTTTATATCTGCTTTACCTTCGTCAAATAACAACTTGTCGTTTAACCTTATTATAACACCTTTATCAGACTCTACAAAATTTATCGCAGATTTTCTTGAAATATTATTTTCCAATATTTTTTCAATATTTTCTATTCTTTCTTTGTGTTGAGATTTCGTAACATTATCAAACCCTTGCTCAACAAAAATTTGTTGCATCTTTTGGTTAAACTCTTCTAATCGCTTATTATCAATTTGCGAAATTGAAAACATAACCATAAATAAAGCAAGCAACATTGTTACAAAATCGGCATAAGAAACAACCCATCTGTTTATATAATCTTTTGAATTTGAGTAATAATCTTGCTTCATATTTAAACCCTCTTATTGTGAAACTTCAAATACGCAACAAGTTTTTCTTCGATTATTGCTGGGTTTTCTTGCATAACAATAGACATCACTCCTTGCAAAGTAACTTCTTTTAACAAAATCTTTTCTCTTGTTTTTTGTTTCAAATTACCTGCTATCGGAAGTAAAATCAAATTCGCAAACCCTACACCGTATAAAGTTGCAACAAAAGCTATTGCAATCCCATGCCCAAGTAACGTCAAATCAGAAATATTTGACATAACTTGAATTAACCCCAAAACTGCACCGACAACACCAAAAGTTGGAGCATAGCCACCTAAAGCTTCAAAAACACGAGAACTTGCTAATTCTTCTTCCTCTTCATAAGCAATTTCAGGAGCTAAAATATCATATAACATTTGAGGATTATTCATATCTATCGCAAGTTGCATTGCTCTTGCCAAAAAAGAATCGCTTAATTCAGGCAAAGTTGATTGCAAAGAAAAAAGACCATGCTTTCTTGCCAAAACTGAAAGTTGTACTACATCATCAACAACAGCCAAAGCATGCTTATCATCTGTTTTAAATACACTTTTTGCATTTTCTATTGCAGTTTTTAATACATCAAAATTAAAATTTAAAATAGCGGCACAAAATGTTCCACCTATTACAATTATAAATGCAACAGGCTGAATCAACATTGAAATAGAACCACCTTCAAATGCCTGAATTGACACCACAGCCACGATACTTAAAAGCACAGCTAACAAAGCTGAAATATTCATAAAAAAATCCTCTTTTTCCCTAATCTCTATTAAATTCTCTCATTTTTTAACGTTATGGGTATCCTCCATGCATAGTATTTTGACATCAGGAGAAATTATATAGTTTTTTATAAGGACTTTTGTATTATAAAACTTCTTTTCCTTAATCTTTACAATAGGCTTAAACTCTCTCATAATAAGAAAACTTAGCACTTAAAACTTTCAAAAACATTATCAATATGTTTACGTTTAACTATATTCTTTGTTATAATAAAACTTGATTTATGAAAGACTATATATTATCAAATCAAAAATTAATAATAATTATATTAGCTATATTATTTTTATTTTCTCTTGGAATCAGTCTGACAAAACACATGCCAGAATCTAAAAACTACAAGCGTTATACTGAGGCACTAGAAAAATTCAATATAGGTAGCTATTCTGAGGCGTACCATGTTTTTGGTAAAGTTTCAAGATTTTCAAAACTCAAACCAGCTGCAATATATCGACAAGCCGTTTGTGCAAACAAACTTGACGATAAAAGAGCTGAAGAATCAAAATATAAAGAACTTATCAGAAAATATCCTCACTCAAAAATCACACTTAGAGCAAGATATTTAAAAGCACAACTTTATTACAACTCAGATAAAGATAAAAAAGCATTAAAAGAATTTAGACAAGTAATACACAAAGCACCAAAAACAGAATATGCAATTGCTTCAAATTATTATATTGCTTTAATTGAAACAAAAAATATAGAAAAAATTAGAAACGAAAGAAAAAAAGAAAAATTAAAAAGAAACGCTATATTAGCATACAAAACATATCTTAAAGAAGCACCAACCGGAAAATTTTCTTTAAACGCAGTTGATAAATGGGTCGGACTTGGCACAAATTTGAACTGCGAAGATAATTTATTAATCGCAAAAATTTATCAAGAAAATGGTCAATATGACAAATCTGAAAAATATTTGAAACTTACAAATCAAGATATTTCTTGGCCTTATATAGTTAAAAACGCTTATAAATTGCAAAACTATCAAAAAGCTAAATTATTTACAGAAATGGGAGTAAAAGGTTTAGCACAAAATAATATTGCAATTAACGAAGATTTTAACAAAGAAGAACAAAACAAAGCCATATATGATGCTATTGATATTTATTTAAAAATCAGCGACAACAAAAGACTTGCAATATCTTATTTATTAAGCATTTCAAACAAACAAGCTGGTTATGATTATTTAATATACAAAAATTGCAATAACCTTCCCGCAGAAACACAAATTGCCTGCTACAACACATTAGTTTACAAATATCCAAACGGACAATTTAGTGCAGATGCTCTTGCAAATGTTTTTTATGACAAAATCAAAAATCAAAATTATGATGAAGCTAAAAAACTTGGAAAAACACACTTATCAAAATTTAAAAATGTAAAATCATCTACTAAAGTAATTTTCTGGCTTGCAAAAATCAACGAGCGCACCAGAAATTACGATATTGCAAGAAATTACTACAAAAAATTAATGCACGAATATCCTGATGATTATTACACTTTGCATGCTTATTTAAATATGAATAAGTACAGATACGTAAATATTGTAAGCTTAACTCCAAAACCAGTAGTTTTCCCTTACAAGGATGAAAACAATGACATCATTCAAGAATTAACAAAAGTAAAAGATTACGGACTAATAAATGTGTTATATGGAGATGACCAATTTATAAAGAGTTGGTTATTATATATGCAAGGTGATTTTTCAGGTTCAGCAAGAATCGCAAGAGATGCGATGGACAAAATGGAAATCAAACCAAACAAAAATGATTTAAGATGGAGATTGGTATATCCACTTCACTACGTAGATATAATCAATACAGCTTGCAACAAATACGGAAATGACCCAACTCTAATTATGTCAATAATCAGAGAAGAAAGTTATTTTAATCCTGAAGCAAAAAGTGGAGTAGGTGCAAGAGGTTTAATGCAATTAATGCCTGCAACAGCACAAGAAACGGCAAAAAATGCAGGAATTGCATTTCCAACAGTTGAATTACTATATAATCCTGAAACAAACATTAAACTTGGAAATTTATATTTTGCAAATCTAAAGAAAAATTTATCAAATCAAGACGTATATGCAGTTCTTGCTTACAATGGCGGAATTGGTTCTATTGGAAGATGGAGAAACAATTTATCATATTATGACATTGATGATTTTGTAGAACAAATCCCTTATAGTGAAACTCAAAACTACCTTAAAAAAGTATATAGAAGTTATTGGAATTACCTAAGAATTTACGAAGGTTTAAAACTTTAAGTTTGTTTAAGAATTAGAACTCAACA
>JAKSUT010000128.1 GCA_024408705.1 bacterium
GCAGAATAAATTGGCGGAATTTGTTCAATTTCACCTTCAAAAAATTTCAAAGCATTTTTTACTTCATCTTCCAAAACTTTTTTATCCGAAGTAGATAAAATTTGTCCTTCTATATCATAAGTATCTGTTTCAACGCCGAATTTTACGGTTGCAATATAAGCCTTATCATCAGATAAATATTCAATCAACCTTGTAGCCTTACCGATTGCGATAGGCAAAACTCCACTTGCGAAAGGATCTAAAGTTCCTGTATGACCAATTTGTTTGATTTTTAAAACACGACGAAGCTTTGAAACAACATCATGAGATGTAATTCCAACAGGCTTATCAACATTTAAAAAACCGAACATAAAAACTATATTTCTCCACGAGAAATCTTATTAATAAGTTCAGTAACACGAGTTCCTCTTTCAATAGAATCGTCATAGATAAATCTAAGTTCAGGAGTTAAACGTAAACGAACTCTTTTACCTATTTCATATCTTATTTGAGGAGTATGTTGTTCAATTGCCTCTTTTGTTTTTTCTTTTTGTTCATCATCACCAAAAACTGAATAATAAACTTTTGCAAAAGAATTATCATGAGAAACTTCTACATCTAAAATAGAAACGACACCAGAAATTCTTTTATCTCTAATATCTTTTTGCAAAATATCAGCAATTTCTTTCATCAAAGTTTTTCTAACTCTTTCGTTTCTTAAAGTCATAATAATTTCCTTTTAAAACCTATAATGCTTCTCTTGCAACTTCTTCAGTTGTTGAAACTTCAATAATATCACCTTCTTGAAGGTCATTAAACTTGAAGAATGAAATACCACATTCAAAACCTTGTGCAACTTCTTTTACGTCATCTTTAAAACGTTTCAATTGGTCAATTTGACCTTCAAAGATAGTTTCACCAGCTCTGACAACTTTCGCATTTTTACCACGGAAAATCTTACCTTCAGTAACATAACATCCACCGATTTTTGTAGTTTTACCGATTGTAAATACTTGTCTAACTTCAGCTTTACCAAGTTCAACTTCTTTAATTTCTGGTTCAAGAAGTGAAAGCATTTTCTTTTCTAAATCTTCAAGTATTTGATAAATAATTTCGTAATTTTTAATCAAAACACCTTCTTTTTCAGCAGCTGCACTTGCGTTTGAATCTTCTTTGACACCAAATCCCAAGATAACCGCGCTACTTGCAGATGCAAGCATAACGTCAGCTTCTGAAACATCACCAACACCAACGTGAATAATTTTTGTATCAATTTCATCTGATTCTAATTGAGCAACTGCTTGAGCAACAGCCTCAGCAGAACCGTGAGTGTTAGCTTTAATAATCATATTTAATTGTTTTTTATCAGAATCATTTGCAGATTCTTTTCTCAAGTGAGCTGGTAACATAGCATCAAGTCTATTTGTACGTTCACGTTCTTTACGTTTATCTACAATAGATTTCATTTCTTTTTCGTTACCAACAACTTCAAAAGTATCACCGGCTTGAGGAACTTCAGTAAGACCTAAAACCTCAACTGGAGTAGATGGTTCTGCTTTCATAATTCTTTCGCCTGAATCTGAAATCAACGCTCTTACACGTCCGCCTACATTACCAACTACTAAGCAATTACCAACACGCAAAGTACCATTTTGAACAAGCAATGTTGCAACAGGACCTTTACCTTTATCTAGGTTTGCTTCAATTACAACACCTGATGCTTGAGCTTTTGGATTAGCTGCAAGTTCTTGCATATCGGCAACTAACAAAATATATTCTAATAATTCATCAATACCTTTGCTTTGAAGAGCAGAAACTCTAACTGTAATAGTATCTCCGCCCCATTCTTCAGGAACTAGACCGTGTTCAGTTAATTGTTGTAATACTCTATCTGGATTTGCACCTTCTTTATCAATTTTGTTTACTGCAACAATAATTGGAATTTCAGCTGCTTTTGCGTGGTTAATAGCTTCAATTGTTTGAGGCATAATACCATCATCTGCTGCAACAACAAGAATTGCGATATCAGTTGCTTTTGCACCACGAGCACGCATTTCTGTAAATGCTTCGTGACCAGGAGTATCCAAGAATACAACTTTTTTCTTATCAACATAAACTGTATAAGCACCGATAGATTGAGTAATACCACCAACTTCAGTTGCTACAATTTTGTGTTTTGAAGCTCTAATACTGTCTAATAATGTTGTTTTACCATGGTCTACGTGTCCCATAATACTAATTACAGGAGCTCTAGGTTTTAATAATTTTTTATCAACGTTTTGAAGAGCTTTTTTCTTTTCTTCTTTTTCAATTTCTTGTTCAACAAAAGCGTCTAAATCTTCTTCTAAAACTTCAAGTTCAAACTCTGCACACACTTTTTTGATAGTTTCTACATCTATCAATTGGTTTACAGTAGCCATAATACCTTGCATCATTAAATATTTTACAATTTCTGCCGGTGTTTTTTGAATTTTTATAGAAAGCTCACTAACTGTCATTGCTTGATTTACAACAACTTGTTTAATTTCTTCAACAGATTCTTCGTGTTGTTGTTTCTTTTTATGTTTTTGAGCTGCTGCTTTTTCTAATGAAATTCTTTCTTGCTCTTCTTCTTTGTTGAAATTTTTATCTTTCTTTTTATCAGATTTTTTCTTAACTCCACCTTTGTTTGCATAAATGTCTTGTGGAATTATGTGTCTTTCAATTGGTTTTTTATCTCTATCAGCAGATGGTTTTTGTACCTTTTTAACTTCTGATTTTTTATCAGCATCACCTGTTTTGTTTTCTGTTACTGCCGGTTTTTTAGGAGCACGTCTAACAATTTCTAAACGACTCTTTGGTGCATATTTTACAATTTCGACCTTTGGTTTTTCAACTTCTACAGGTTTTTCTTCAGGTTTTTTAACTTCAACCTTTTCTACTTTTGGTTTTTCAACACGTTCAACTTTTTTAACTTCTACAACAGGCTTTTCAGGAGTTGTTGCAGGAGCATCTTCTTTAACAACTGGTGCTTTTGCTTTTTTTACGATAAAAGCTTTTGGCTTTTTAACTTCAACTTTTGAACCAGCTGCGATAAAATCTTTTAATCTTCTAACCTGATCAGGAGTTACAGAACTTGAATGACTTTTTACAGAGATAGATAGTTGGGCAAATTTTTCCAACACTTCTTTGCTAGTTAAATTCAATTCTTTTGCTAATTCGCTTACTCTCATACTATCTAAACTCATTTATTCATCCTGTTCTGATTATTTCTTCATAACTTAATCCTTCTCAAAAGATTGTAATTCTTGTTTAAATTCCTCTGAAATTGAGGTTTTTAAAAGTCTTGCCAACCTATTTTTTTTCAAAGATTCTATTATACAAGTTTTATTATAGCAAAGATATGCAGATCTGCCAAATATTTTTGAATTTGGATTAATGTATAATTTTCCGCTTTCGTGTTCTTTTGTGATTTTAAGCAGATTTTCACGGTTTTTCAACTCATTACATCCTGCACATTTTCTTAACTTTTCTTTTGCCATAACAAAATTATAATATAAGCACACAAGAAAATACACAAAAAAATACTACCAACAATTAGGTAGTATTTTTATATCAATAAACTTACTGGAGAAGTAACCTGTTCTTCTGTAACAGTTTTAAAATCTTGCGGTTCATTCATACCTGAAAACGAAGTAATATAACCTTCACCATTTGAAATCACATCAAATTTTGCGATTAAATTTTTGATGAAAGAAATTTCTTCTTTATACTCTTCATTATTCGCAGATGCTCCCGACAAATTTTGCAACAAAGCAACCAATTGACTCTTTGTAACCCTATCGTCACTTGAACCAACTGTTGCAGCCAAAGCATTAAATGAACGAGTCAAAGCAGAAATATCAGAGCCATAAATTATGCCTACTTCACTTTCTTCTTCGTCTTCAAAAATATCGACTATACCATCAGAATCTTCATCTTTTTCAAGAATATTTTTATTTTCTTCTTTTTCTATTTCGCTAGTTTTTGTATCTTTATTTTTAGGAAATTTTACAGCATTAGAACCTGTCTTTTCAGCAGCTTTATCGTCTTCCGCACCAAGAAGTTTAATATCAGGTTTTTTACTCACACCAACATTCCCAACGTAAGTTGAGATTGCCTCTGAAGCTCTTGAAGAATATGCGCTATCTGCCATAGCGAAGTAATTTTCTTGGTTTTGACCGACAGAACCCAACATAATGATATCCTTTCTTATGTTTGAGTAAACGTTTTGTTTTTTGATTATCCCTAATGCTAATACATGCATGACTATTATACAACTTTAGTATAATTTTTGCAATAGTTCTTAAGAATTAGTTTAAACATGCTTAACAAAAGG
>JAKSUT010000129.1 GCA_024408705.1 bacterium
CATTTTTTGTGTTGTTCCAATTCCACACAAAAGTATTACTGATTTTTCGTTTGCTTTTTCGTCTTCAACCCCGTGTTCATAAAGTTTTGCAGATAATTCCTCACCTGTAAGTCCATCTTTTTTAATCAAAATTTTTAGTGGGTCGTTTGAATTGCAAAACTCAACGGTTTTTACGTTTTGTTTTAAGTTATTGATAAAGTTTATAAGTTTTTTGATTTCCAATTTACCTTTCGCACTATTCAAATAATTTATGTTTTTTTCAATACTTGCAAGCAATGGATAAGATGGGCTTGTTGTTTGAATTTTATTAAAAGCTTCTTTTGCAGATATATTTGTGTTGTTGTGCAAAAGCGCTGTTGGATTAAGTCCACCTGCTGTTTTGTGTAGAGACTGAATTACAAAATCTGCACCTTGAGAAATTGCACTTGTCGGCAAATCTTCGCTGAATGGATAAAGAGCGCCGTGTGCTTCATCTGCGATTAGGTAAGTATCGTATTTTTCACAAAGTTTTTTGAGTTCTGAAATATCAGATACAAAACCTTCGTAAGTTGGTGAAGTTACAATAATCGCTTTTGCTTCTTTTAGATCGTTTTCGATTTTTTTTATATCAATTTTTTCAGGGACATTCCAAGTTTTATTTATTTCCATATCATAAAATATTGGAGTGCAACCTGCCAATTCAACTGCGTTTTTGTGACAAGGGTGTGCATTTTTCCATATCAAGACTTTATCGTCTTTTTTACAACAAGTTAAAACGGCTGTAATTACTCCACTTGTAGAGCCATTTGTTAAATAAATAGTTTCTTTTGTCTTATAAATTTTTGACGCATTTTTTTGAGATATTTCAAGTGCTTCTGTTGGGTTATATGCATCAGTTTCTGAAATATCGTATGCGTAAAAGTGTTTAAATTTTTTGAATATCGCTTTTTTTTGAGAATGTGATGGGGTAGTAAAAAGAATTTTTTTGCAAACTTTTTTGAGTGTTTGTGTAAGGTTGTTATTCATTATTTATATTCCTAATGCTATAAATTCTTCTTTGTTTTTCATCATTGTTTCAGTAAAATCTTTTACTAGTTGTGTTGAAAAATGTTCTTCGTTATCACTGGCTAGTTTTTCTAACGCTTCTTCAAAAGTTATTTTTGAACGATATGCTCTGTTTGAAATTAAACTATCGAAAGTGTCTGCAATTGCAATTATTTGTGAATTAAAAGGTATATCTTTTCCTTTTAGTCCGAATGGATATCCTGTTCCGTTGTATTTTTCGTGGTGATATTTTATAACATCAACAACATCTTTTAGCTGTTTAATGTCTTCTAATATTTTTATTCCATATTCAACGTGTTTTTTGATTTTTATTTCTTCTTCAGGAGTTAGTGCTTCTGTTTTGTTTATTATTTGTTCCGGAACACCAATCATACCAATATCGTGAAGTAGTCCTGCAAGTTCAAGTTTGCTGACTTCAGAGCGTGGTAAATTATAAAAATCTGCAAGTTTTAAAGCGCAGAATGTAACTCTTTTACTTTTACCAAGAGTGTAATGGTCTTTTGCTTCTAATGAATCTACGATTGCGTTAATTGTTCCTGTAAACAAACCTTTTAACTCAACTAAAAGTTTGTTATTTTCGGTTTTTAGTTTTAGGTAATCGCAAGCAGAATCCATTACTATTTCTAAATCAGAAGGTTCCCAAGGTTTTTTTACATATCTAAAAATTTTTCCTTCGTTAATCGCGGTTATTAAAATATTTGCGTCTGCATAAGCAGTAATTAAAAGTCTCACACAGTTTGGTTTTATTTTGTAACTCTCTGCCAGAAATTTAACTCCATCCATTTCTTCCATTTTATGGTCAGATAAAATCATATCAATATCGTTAGTTTTTAGCATTTCTAATGCTTCTAACGGTGATGTTGTTTTTAGGATATTATAATTCTTTCTTAGCGTTCTGTATAAAAGAGCTAAATTATCCATTTCATCATCAACTATTAATAGATTGTATTTTTCTTCCAAATTAGTTTTCCTTAACTTCTTCCATAATTATAGGAATGCTGATAGTAAATTTTGTTCCTTTACCTACTTCACTTTCAAGTTCGATTTTTCCGTTATGTCTTTGGATAACCTTGTAACTAATAGACATTCCTAATCCTGTTCCAGCACCAACTGGCTTTGTCGTGAAGAATGGGTCAAAAATTTTGCTTTTTTGTTCTTCATTCATGCCACAACCATTATCGGATATTTCTATTATAACATTTTTTTCTTTTTTATAAAGCTTTATTGTAATTATACCTTTTTCTTTTATTGCATAGCAAGAATTATCTAGAATATTCATAAATACCTGATTTAATTGTCCGCCATAACCTTCTACAAGTGGTAGGTTTTCTTCATATTCTTTTACAATTTCAACTTTTGATTTTAGTTTGTTGTGTAGAATGTTTAAAGTTGTTTCAATTTCTTTTGGTAAATCAACTTTGTTTATAACCATTTCATCAAGTCTTGAGAAATTTTTAAGGTCAAGTATGATGTTTTTTGTTCGCTCTGTACCTTCGTGGCAACTTTGTATAAGCATTGGCAAATCTTCTTTTAAGAAATCAAGTTCAATTTCTTCTTTTAAATTTTTGATTTTTTCCTTGTTTTCTTCGCTTAAATTATCTTCTGTTGTTTCGTAAAGTTCAATGAGTTGAATAAGTGCTTTTGAATAATTTTTTAGGTGAGTCATATTTCCGTGTATGAAATTGATAGGGTTGTTTATTTCGTGTGTAATCCCTGCAACAAGTTCACCTAATGAACGCATTTTTTCACTATGTACCATCATTGCTTGAGTGTTTTTAAGCTCTGTATTTGCAAGCTCTAATTCTTTTGTTCTTTCTTTTACTTTTTTGTCCAAATCAATATATAATGATTCTAAATTTTCTGCCATATTGTTATATGTTTCAGTAAGTTCGTTGATTTCATAATATTGAGTTTGTTTTTTAAATCTGTATTTTAAATTTCCTGCGGCAAGTTCTTTTGCACCATCAACAAGTTCTATCAAAGGTTTTATGATTATTCTTGTTAAAAAATAAGATGCAATAATGCCAAATGCTAAGAAGAATAAAACTAAATATTGAACGATATTTTTGAAAGTTAATAATATTTCACTAGGATTGCCGTCAAATTCAATTAATCTTTGAACAAAACTAAGTGAAAATATCGCAATTCCAAGAGTTGCGGTTGCAACAAGTATGCTTGTTGTGAATGCTATCGCTGTTCCGATTTTTGCATTTTTTTTAGAAAAATTTTTATTCATCAATATTTGTATTTCCTTCTGCACTAATATCTATAGGTGCGCTAGGCATTTGCATAGCCATTTTATATTTTTTTGCGGTAATTTTCTTTCTTTTCGGAGTATCAAGTATCATTCCCATAACCCAACCTAAACTACCAAGAGCAATCACCGCAGGTATAACTTTTTTCAATGCTCCGACTACAGTGTAGTAGTTTATGCTCATGCTATTAAATAAAGATAGTCCACCACACAAAAGTATGGCGAAACTTGAAAATATTGCTGCTAACCTAACTCTTTTAGTAATTGCCATTTTTCTTACCTTTTGTTGTATTCAATGTCTTTTCTCAAACAGTATTGAATAATTCTCATTCTGTCAGCATAAGAAATTTCTACCAATTTTCCTGCTGTGGTATAGATATTTTTTTCATCTTTTTCAATTTTTATTGGCTCAAAATATCCTTTTATATTTTCTCCACCTGTAAGAGGAATACTGATTTTATATTTTTTATCTATGTTTAATGTTTTATCTGTTTTTAATTTTAAACCACCAGCAGCCAAATCAACTGATTCTGCTGTGATTTTAGTTTGGTTTAATTTTAGTTCAATTGGTTCTACAAATTTAATTCTGGTAAAAGTTCTTCTTTGTAAAAATCTATGTCTTCTTGGTTTTAAAACAACTATTTTTTTGCCTTCTATTTTTGCGATAGAAGAATTGAAATATAGTGTTCCGTGTTTAGTTTGAGAATAAAATTCCAAAACTCTTTGTATGATTAAACCTTCCGGCTCTTTTATCAATTCAATTACAAAACTATTATTCAAAATGTCTGTTATAACACCTTTGTTGGAATGTTCAATTTTTGCAGGTACTATGCAAAATTCTTGTCCAATATTTAATAGTTCATTCATGTTTTATTATCCTTTCTTGTTATTTTATTTTAGATGGAAAAGCTTTTATAATTCCAATAGATTTTGCTTTTACATTACTGCATACTTCATTATACGACATAACTGTAATTTTTGGATACGTTCTTTCGATGAGTT
>JAKSUT010000013.1 GCA_024408705.1 bacterium
AAGAACAAATGGAAGAAGGTATGAATGCACTTGAACAAAGTGTATATTGGGCTAATGAACTTGAAATGACAGGTTGCGCAGGTCATTACCTAAAAGACAACAGAGTTGATGGTATCATTACTCTAAACTCTTTCGGTTGTGGTCCTGACTCTCTAATGATTGAAAGAATTACAAGAAAAGCAAAAGAATTTAACAAGCCTATGCTTCAACTTACAATTGACGAACAAACAGGTGAAGCTGGTTTCATTACTAGATTAGAAGCATTTATCGATATGTTATACCGCAAAAAACGTGCAAATATTCTTAGCAAAATTGAACTTTCAAAAGAAACAAGTGATGATGGCTTTATTGCAAATACTTCATTCATTGAAACTTCTGAAATATTGTAATAATTAAAAAATAATAAAAAAGGCGAATTTGCATTTTGCAAATTCGCCTTTTTTAATCCAATTATTTAAAAACTAATAAGTCAAATCTTTATTCTTTTCTTTAAATTCTTTTTCATAAAGTTTTGCCCATTGACAGAACTTGTAATAAGACTGCATATAAGCAAATAAGAATCCATGGATACCATCAAAGATACCGCCTTTTAAAATATAAAATTTGAAAAATTCATAAGCAGGACGTGTTACCATTTTACCAAACGAAAATTTTCTGCCTTTTTCTTCAAATTTTTTCAACTCAAAATCAGTATATCTGTCAATTTTTTCATTGTAACTAGAAACTGAAGGCATGTGATAATGAACCATATGCAAATTCTTTCCTTCTATCCAAAAATCTTCGCCTTCATGAGTAATTGGCATTTGATGAATTACATCAGTGTATGTGCAAATACCTTTTTTCCAAAATCTTTTACATCCTTTTTGAACCCAAGAACGAAGAATTTTACCACACATAGCAGTTTCTCTTTTGATATAGCATGCGTAATGATTTGGTTTTGGATTATTTGCATACTCTCTCAAATATGCCCATAATTCAGGAGTTACAATTTCATCAGCATCTAAAACTAAAATCCAATCACCAGTTGCTTGTTCCATAGCCCAATTTCTTGCGGGTTCTACGATACCAGTTCTTTCGTGATAATAAATTTTACAACCAAATTTTTCTGCGATTTCAATTGTTCTATCTTCAGAATGCATATCGCAAATTACAATTTCATCAGCATCTTTTACTGCTTCTAAACATTTTTCAAGCAATCTGTCTGCGTTTAAAGTATTTATAACTACTGATATTGTTGCCATTAATTCTCCATTCTTACCCATTCTTGAGGTATTATATCTGTTTGAACAATACTTTTATCGTTATACCACCATTGAGGAGCAATAACTATTTTGTAAGGATTTTTATTTAACCAAGCACCCCACCAAGAAAAAGAACTGTTTGCGATAATATTATGATCGCATAAACTCATCAAACGCATATCTTCATAACTGTTTTTACCAGAATTATGAGAAACATACACGCATTCATAAGGCAATTTCAAATTTTCTCTTACCCAATTTATATCATCAGAGAATACAAAAATTGTCGGATTTTGACAACGTTCTGCAATATAATCAACTGCATGTCTATAATAATCTAGCGAACATTGAGCAAACATATTTTGATAACGTTTCTTTTCAACATAATCACCGCGTCTTATATGTAATGAAACAGAATTACAATTTGCAATTTTATCTGCAAATTCTTTATTAATTCCGACTGGAGGATTTTTAAATCTAAAATCCGCACTAATAAAATCTTTTATCAATCCAAAATAGATTTGGCTTTGGAAGAAACCTTCAATATAAGTATTTGGCTCTAATTCAAAAAGCCCTTGATCAAATTCCACATGTGGTTCTGAATACAATGTAATTCCACAAAATGATTTTTTATTCATTTTTTTTCTGAATTTCCACAAAAAAGCTAATTTTAATTTAGTTAAAATATTAGTAACTTTAGGTGGATTAATTCCAAAAACGCCTAATTCAAAAGGTCTTGAATAATTTTTACTAAAGAATGACATATCAAAAAGAATTTTCTTTTCTTTTGCAAAACCCAAAGAGCGCGCATAAGCCCATTGGAACATTTGATTTCCTAAACCACCGTTAAATTTTACATAATAATTTTCTTCTTTTGCCATTATTTCTCCGTATATTCAGAATATTCTTTTGAATCTTCCATCCACTTTTCTTCAGAAACTTTATATGCGTGATTCCAAAATTTTTCAATCGCATAAGTTTCTCTTTCTTCTCTATGTAAAACATGAACTATTACATCACCATAGTCAAGCAAATTCCAACGATTTTTCATATCATTTTCTTCGCCATTTGGTATTCTGTTAAAAAGCTCTTTTATTTTTGCGTAAACATTATTGCTCAAAGCTCTTACTTGCGTAGAAGAATCAGCAGAACAAATAACGAAATAATCAGCTAAAACTGAAACAGTTCCGATATTCAAAATTGTAATATCTTTAGCTTTTCTGTCATCTAAGACTCTAGCTATAATACTTGCAAGTTTTTCTGATGATATTTCAATTTCTTTTTCCATTAAATAATTAACCTTCTATCATATCTATTCTACGTTGATGTCTGCCACCTTCAAATTCTGCATCTAACCACGCATCAACAATATCAAGAGCAAGACCTGCACCAACAACTCTTTCACCCATGCACAAAATGTTTGAATCATTATGCATACGAGTTAAACGAGCAGAAAAAGTATCAGAACATAATGAAGCTCTTATACCTTTTACTTTGTTTGCAACAATAGAAACACCAATACCGGTACCACAGATTATAATTCCTCGTTTGTAACAACCATCTGCTACAGCTTCTGCTACAGCACGAGCATAAATCGGATAATCACAAGAATCTTTACTAAACGTACCAAAGTCCTTAAACTCAATATTTCTTGACTTTAAGTGTTCCATTACTTTTTGTTTTAATTCAAAACCGCCGTGATCACAGCCTATTGCAATTGATAAATTTTCCATAAGTCAATTATACAATTTATATACAAATTTGCAAATATTTAATAAACAAATTTTTGAATGTTTATAGTAAAATAAAATTATGAAATACATAGATAATGTCCGAAATTTTTGTATAATAGCACACATAGACCACGGCAAATCAACACTTGCCGACCGTTTGCTTGAAAAAACAAACACTATTTCTCAAAGAGATATGCAAGACCAACTTCTTGACACAATGGATATCGAAAGAGAACGTGGTATTACAATAAAACTTAATGCCGCAAGAATGAATTACAAAGCAAAAGACGGCAAACAATATAAATTAAACTTAATCGACACCCCTGGTCACGTTGATTTTTCTTACGAAGTTTCACGTTCACTTGCTGCATGCGAAGGTGCGCTTTTAATCGTTGATGCAACACAAGGTGTTGAAGCACAAACATTAGCAAATGTTTATCTTGCAGCAGAACAAAATTTGGAAATAATCCCTATAATCAACAAAATTGATTTACCATCAGCTGATGTTGAAAGAGTAAAAGCAGAAATTGAAGAAATTTTAGGCATAGATGCAAGTATCGCTATCCCTGTCAGCGCAAAAACAGGTGAAGGGATTGAAGATGTACTTGAAGCAATTGTTGATTTTGTACCTCCACCTGAAGATACAACAGAAAAGCCATTAAGAGCATTAGTTTTTGATAGTGCTTATGACCAATATTTAGGAACTCTTTGCTTTTTCAAAGTTGTTGACGGAGCAATCAGAAAAGGTGACATGGTCAAATTTATGGCAAACGAAAAAGAATACGAAACCATTGAACTTGGTTACCTTACTCCAAACAGAGTGCCGGTTGATGAATTAAGTTGCGGTGATGTTGGTTATTTTGCAG
Source organism: bacterium (assembly GCA_024408705.1). Lineage (GTDB taxonomy): Bacteria > Cyanobacteriota > Vampirovibrionia > Gastranaerophilales > Gastranaerophilaceae > JAKSUT01. The sequence continues at coordinate 3,841 of JAKSUT010000013.1, forward strand.
GTTCAATAAAAGAAATTTCAAGATTTGTCGGAGATACAATCACACTTGTAGAAAAGCCAGCAGATAGCCCACTAGAAGGATACAAAGAAGCTCTTCCAATGGTATTTTCAGGACTTTATCCTGTTGATAATGATGACTACCAAGATTTAAAAGAAGCATTAGAAAAATTAAAACTTAACGATAGCAGTATTACTTTTGAACCTGAAACATCAAGCGCATTAGGATTTGGTTTCAGATGTGGTTTTCTTGGAATGCTTCACATGGAGATAGCACAAGAAAGACTTGAAAGAGAATACGGACTTTCTCTTGTTACAACAGCACCATCAGTTGTTTATAAAGTACACAAAACAACTGGCGAAGTTGTAGATATTGATAACCCTGCAAATCTTCCTGATGCAGGACAAAGAGATTTTATCGAAGAGCCGTATGTAAAAGTTCAAATCATTGCTCCAAATGATTACACAGGAACATTGATGGATTTATGTCAGACAAAAAGAGGCATCTTTATAAACATGACATACATCGACAAAGTAAGAGCAAATTTGGAATATCATATACCTCTATCTGAAGTCATAACTGATTTTTACGATCAGCTTAAATCAAGAACAAGAGGTTATGCGAGCATGGACTACGAATTCTGCGATTATAAACGTTCTAGCCTTGTAAAACTAGACATTATGCTAGCAGGTGAAGTAGTAGATGCATTATCTGTAATTTGTCACAAAGATTTTGCTTTTCATATCGGACAAAAATTAACTGAAAAACTAAAAACTATAATTCCACGACAACTGTTTGAAGTACCAATTCAAGCTGCTATTGGCGGAAAAATTATCGCAAGAACAAACATTAAAGCGATGAGAAAAAGCGTATTAGATAAATGCTATGGTGGTGATATTTCAAGAAAAAGAAAACTACTTGAAAAACAAAAACGAGGCAAAAAGAGAATGAAAGCCGTTGGTAAAGTAGAAGTTCCACAAGAAGCATTTATGGCAGTGCTAAGTTTGGAAGAAGAATAAATAACAAAAAGAGTTTAGATAATATTCTAAACTCTTTTTATATTATATTTAATATTCTTATCTATTCAAACTAACTATTTGTTAGTATTATCATTTGAACTATTTAACAAGCTTTCACATTTGCTTTTAGCTTCAGGATCGCTTAAAGATTCACAATAACTTTTTGCTGCGTTATCAGCTGCATTTTCAACTGTTTCATTTGTTTTATTAGCTGATTTAGTCATTGTTTCACCAAATTTACCTAATATAGTAACAGCAATAACTGCAACAAGAGCTAAAATCAAACCATATTCAATCAAAGATTGTGCTTTTTTTGTAGATAATTTCATAAAATCCAAACCTCTATTATTATATTATTAAATAACTTACGAAAGTAATTATATCATTTTTAAAAATATAAAGCAACATTTTTTATTTTGTTTTAATTTATATGATATAATCAATGGAAAAACAAATAAAATCACAACAGGAGATTTATCTTGAGAAATAAAAGCGAAAGAAAATCAAATACACCTAAAATAAACATGCCCAAAATAGATAAAAAAATTATTTTATTAATTACATGTTCAATACTTGTAATATTTATACTATTTGGAATATTCGTAAAAATTAATAAAACCCAAAAACAAGAAGAGCCAGATAAATTAAAAGAAATAGAAAAGGCTGAAAAACTAGTCGTAGGAGTCAAATTTGATGCTAGACCATTCAGTTACAAAAATGAAAAAGGTGAACTTGTAGGGTTTGATATTGATTTAGCAAAAAAAATAGCAGAAACACTACTTGGCGATAAAAACAAAATTGAATTTAAAGAAGCAACACCATCAAAAAGAATTTTAATGTTAAATTCAAACCAAGTGGATATAGTTGTTGCATCAATGTCTATCACCACAAGCAGAAAACAAATTGTAAATTTTTCAAAACCATATTACATTGCAGGACAAGCAATATTAGTTCCCAAAAGTTCTAATATCACTACCATACCTGATTTAAACAATAAAAGAGTAATAGTAATACATGGTTCAACTGCAGAAACAAATCTAAAAATTGTCGCACCAAAAGCAAAAATAATTGGTTTTAAAACTTACACAGAAGGTTTTAATGCACTAAAAGCTCATCAAGCAGAAGCTATGGCAACTGATGACACTATCATTTTTGGATTTTTAGAAACAAATAACAATTTCAAAATATTACCAAAAAGATACACGCAAGAACCTTATGCTGTTGCAGTAAAAAAAGGTGAAAAATATAACAATCTATTATCAAAAATTGATTTTCTAATAGAAACAATGCAACACAACGGAGAACTAAGAAATTTAAGAAATGAATGGATAAAATATTAAGTATTTTCCATGAGATTGACATATAAAAATATATTTGATAAAATCATTTTGTATATTTGAATATAATAGGAAAGGCAAAAAATATGTTTAGAAGAAAAAATGCGTTCACTTTGGCTGAGGTATTAATCACACTTGGTATCATTGGTGTTGTAGCAGCAATGACAGTACCTACATTAGTTGGTCAAACTGGTGAACAAGAATATAAAACAGGACTTAAAAAAGCAGTATCAACAATCAACCAAGCAGTTCAATTGAACTATGTTCAAGATGGTTCTGATTTCTCACTACTTTCAAGTTCAACTAAAAACGCTGCATCATCAGATAACTTATTTGGTTTATTCTCTCTAAGATTGAATGTTCAAAATAACGCAGTTACAGCTGCAGATTTCGCAAACGGAAGTAAAGGTTCTTTAGCCGGAGATAATATGATACTTCTTAACGATGGTTCTATTCTTGCATTTGATAACAGCACATCTTGTACAACTGCTGGTTCTTGTACAGTTTGGGTAGATACAAACGGATATAAACTTCCTAACGCAGCATCTCAAAAAACTACAAAAACTGATAGTAACCTTGTAAAAGACCAATTCAAATTATACATCTACAATCAAACAGTAGTACCTGCTGATGACGCAGCTAAATATCTACTTTACCACTAGATTGCAGAAAAAATTTAAAGATAAAAAACTCTGTGTAACACACAGAGTTTTTTTTATGAAAGATTATAACTATTAACAAATTCTATTTTATTGCCCACTCACCTAATTTTTTATGTTTCGTAACCTCAACAACAAAATCGACCTCTTCTGCTGAAAGAAAAAGGTTGATAGAAATTATTGTCTTTATATTTTAAGAATAAAAAAAGACAAGGCTTTCACCTTGTCTTTTTTGTATATTGTTAAAAACTCAAATCTTATGAGAAAATCTTTCTATTCAAATCAGCTTTTCTTATTCTTATATTTTCCGGAGTAATTTCTACCAATTCATCATCTGCGATATATTCCAAAGATTCTTCCAAACTCATTTCTTTATGAGCTTGCAATGTTACCATTACATCTGCTGTTGCTGTTCTCATATTTGTAAGTTTTTTAGTTTTACAGATATTTACTGCGATATCTTGTGAACGATTACCTTCTCCAATAATCATACCTCTATAAACTTTTGTTTTTGGAGTAACAAAGAAAACACCTCTATCTTCAAATTGAGCCAATGCATAAGGAACAGCTTCACCTTGTTCTAACGCAATTAAAGATCCGCTTCTTTGTTTTGCAATATCACCTGCATAAGGTTTGTATGTATCATAAGTGTGATACATAATACCTTCACCACGAGTCATTCTGATAAATTCACTTCTAAAACCTATCAAGCCTCTTGCAGGAATAGAAAATGCCATATTTGTTCTACCTGAAACATTATTCATTTCAAGCATTTCGCCTTTTCTTTGAGAAAGTTTATCAATACATGAACCAGCATATTCTTCCGGTACATCAATGATTAAATTTTCATAAGGTTCGCATTTTTGTGAATCTATTTCTTTATAAATAACTTCCGGTTTAGAAACTTGGAACTCATAACCTTCTCTACGCATAGTTTCAATCAAGATACCCAAATGTAATTCACCACGACCACTTACTTTGAAGCAATCAGTGTTATCAGTATCTTCTACTCTCAAACTTACGTTCTTTTCAAGTTCTAAATATAATCTTTTTCTTAATTGTCTTGATGTAACAAATTTTCCTTCTGTACCTGCAAACGGACTATCATTTACTGAGAAATTCATTTGCAAAGTAGGTTCATCAATCTTGATTAAAGGAAGAGCGACAGGGTTAGTCAAAGAACAAATTGTTTCTCCTATTTGAATATCAGAAAAACCAGCAACACCAACGATATCGCCAGCATGAGCTTCCTCAATTTCAACCCTGCCTAAATCCTCAAATCCGTATAATTTTGTTACTTTACCTTTTTCTTGAGTTCCGTCTGCTTTCATTACACAAACTTGTTCTTGTGATTTTATTGAACCACTCAAGATACGGCCAGTAACAATTCTCCCAACATATTCATTATAATCTAATGTTGTAGCTTGCATTTGTAATGGTTTATCAACATCAGCTTCTGGAGCTTCAATGTTTTCCAATATACAATCTAACAACGGTATCATATCTTTTCTTTCATCTTCAAGTTCTTTTATAGCAAAACCCATCAAGCTGCTTGAGAAAATAAAAGGAAAGTCTAATAAATCTTCTCTGTCTGTAAGTTCTGTGAACAAATCAAAAACTTTATCTAATGCTGTCAAAGGTTCTGCACCAGTTCTGTCAATTTTGTTGATAACAACAACTATTTTCAAACCTAATTCTAAAGCTTTTGATAATACAAATCTTGTTTGTGGCATCGGTCCTTCTGCTGCATCTACAATCAATAAAGCACCATCAACCATACCTAATACACGTTCAACTTCACCTCCGAAATCTGCGTGACCTGGGGTGTCGATAATATTAATCTTTGTACCTTTATAATTAATAGAGATATTTTTAGAAAGAATTGTAATTCCTCTTTCTCTTTCTAAATCATTGTTATCAAGTACTCTTTCTTGAGTTGCTTGATTTTCTCTAAATACGCCTGCTTGTTTAAGCATGCAATCTACCATAGTTGTTTTACCATGGTCAACGTGAGCTATAATAGCTATATTCCTAATATTTTCTTCTTTTGCCATATTCCTAAACTTCTATCTTTTGCTAGTGTGTAAATTGTAGGGGTAATACCTGCAACAAGTGTAGTACAAAAAAAATCAGATTACAAGTTTTTTAATAAAGCTCGCAAACTTTTTTAAATTCTTCAACATCCATCACACAAAATGCTTCTGTAAACTTTTTATCTTTAAACATTCCTCTATATTGATTTAAACCGATTGCATGATACTCATAATCTTTTGACATATTTTGAGATTTATAACAACTTATCATAGCTTTTTTTATATCAACAAATTCAGAAATATCAAGATACGCATTAACAAAACCCAAAGTTGACCAAACTTCATAAAAACAAATTTTCAAATCTTTTCGATACGGATTTGTATATAAAATTTCATTCAACAACAAACTAACAGCCTTATGGTCTGGATGTTGATCTATAATATTTGGAACAAAAATACAATTATATTTTGAAATAGCAAGTTTTTTGAAAGTATCTAAATCCTCAATCAAATGTTTATCTTTTGAACGGAAAAAAGTATAATTTTCAACACCGGCAATTTGCATAGCAGCGCGAAATTCATTTTCGCGAAGTTCTATAATTTCTGTTGCAGGCATATCTTTAACACCTTTTCTGCCATCCGTTAGCAAAACAACATCAAAGTTTTTCGGATATTTGGAAAGCAAACCACCCATACCAATAGTTTCATCATCAGCATGCGGACTCAAACATAATGCCTTTGTATTTTCGCCAAATTCTAATTCTTTTGGCTTCAAATTTAAAGATGCCATTATTTTGCTATATTTAAAAGAAAGTTTTTTGAACAATAAATCTTTTATCAAACTTTTTCCTCTACCATATTGTCGATAATGACATTTGCAAATTCTTTCCAATCAAGATTTTCTGCAATTTTATGAGCATTTTTTGAAACTTCTGTAAATTTTTCATTTTCATACATATACATATTATAAACTTCAGAAATTTTATCAGTCAGATTTTCTATCTTGTTTATTTCTCTATCAAAAACAAAACCATTTACACCATCTTCAATTAATTCTCGAACACCAGTTGTTGAACTTACGATACTTGGTTTATAATTTGATGCGGCTTCAGTTACAACAAGACCAAATGCCTCATTCAAAGATGGCAACACATAACAATCTATCATCTTATAATAAACATTCATATCAGATTGTTTTGGCAACACTTGAACTTTGTTTGATAAACCCAACATTTTAACAACCAATTTAAAAAAACCTGCTTTTTTAATTTTTGGATAAATAAATCTTGCTTGAATTTTTGAAGAAGTTGGTAATTTAGACATTGCCCATAGCAACAAATAACCACCTTTATTCAAACCACCACCAACTATTGAACCTAGAGTAAAGAAATTTTTTCTTGGTTCTTGAACAAAATCTGCTAAATCATCAATAGCCGGATGACATACAAAAACTTTATCTTCGCTCAAATCAAAATTTTCAACATAGTCATTCTTCAAACTATTTGAAACAGTAAAAGTTGAATGTGTTTTTGAAATATGATGTTCTTGATATTTAACTTTACTGTAATTATATAATTTCAAAAGCGCTTGCATTAATCTGTTTTTGCCATTTTTGCTTTTAAATTTAAAAGAATTTGAATGAACCAAATTATTTGCAAAAGATAACAAAATATCACTTGATAAAATATAATTATATTTTATTTCTGATAATTTTTTCTTTAATTTCTTTTCGAAATTCAATTCGCCCAAAACAGTAATAGAATTTATACCACAAACAGTATTAGCTCTTTTTTGACCTTTCTTACAATAAATATCAATGTCAAATTTTTCTGATTCTATAAGTTGAAAAATAAGATTTTTTGTAACCTTATTAGCACCACCTGAAAAACCATCTTGCGTAAAACATTCATCTGTTGAATTTAATATTAAAGCTAATTTTTTTCTCATTCCATTACCCTCGCAATTATTTTATCATAAATCAACATTTTTTACATTACTAATTGTTTTTATATTTATTTTTTGATAAAGTAAAACTGAACTATGTTCACAAAAAGGGATTATAAATGCGCAAAAATAAAATAATAACTATCCTATCACTCGCTTTATTGCTTTCAATACCGGCACAAAAAGTTGAAGCAAAAATGTCAAAACAAGCATATGCACTTTACCAAAAAGCTTGTACACTTGAAATGAAACAACAAAAAAAAGAAGCAATTTCTGTTTTGCAAAATATCATTTCACTTGGTTGCAACGACACAATGGTATATCTAAAACTTGCTGGAATTTATGCAGATGTTGCAGATTGGAACAACGCTCTTGGTGCATACAAAAAAGCACTTGAAACAAGACCAAATGATGCCTTTATTTATATCAGTATAGGTAACATTTTACAAACACAAAGCAATTACAAAGATGCTTACGAAGCATACAAAAAAGCATTAGAAATTTATCCTGATTACAAATTCAATTACTTAAATATCGCAAATATTGAATCTTTAATGGGAGAATATGAACACGCAGAAGAAAATTACAACCTGTTTTTAAATGCTTATCCATCTCACACAGAAGCAATCGAAAGTCTTGCAAATGTTTATTTAAGAGATAACAAAGCAACAGAAGCATGTGTTCAATACGAAAAATTATACACATCAAATCCTGAAAATTTTAAAGAATATTCAAACTACGGCTTAGCATTATACAAAGCTAAAAAATATGAACAAGCCGTAGATATTTTGAAAAAAGCAATTGAACTTGATAAAGAAAATATCTTAGCACACGCAAACCTAGCACTTACGCTTCAACAACTTGATAGAGATAATGAAGCACTTGCAGAGTTTCAAAAAACATTTGAATTAAACCCAAATCTAACTTCACTTAGATTTGATTATGCAAACTTGCTTGCAAATATGGACAAAAATGATTTAGCAATAGCGCAATATAACACATACCTAAAAGCATATCCAAAAGCAGCTGATGCATTGGCAAACCTTGCAACAGTATATGAAAAACAAAATAAAATGGATTCAGCTATTGCAACATATTTAAAATCACTTGAAATTGATTCTAAAAACACAGAGGTTAAGAAAAAACTTGCTCTTTGCTATCACGGACAAAACGATTACGCAGACGCAATCAAATACTACAATGAAGTTCTTGCAATAAACAAAGATGACCTTGATACAAAAGCAAACAAAGCTCTTGCACTTCACGCACTAAAAAAATATGAAGAAGCAATTCTAATCTACAAAGAAATTTTAAAAGTTAAAGAAAACGAAAGATTACAAAACAATTTAATCAGCGCATTAAACACTCAAGGCGATATTTATCTTCAAGAAAACAATAATCAAAAAGCTATTGAATGTTTTAACACCGTAATCGAATATGATGTAAATGAAGATTTTGCATATTTTGGACTTGCAAAAGCCTATGAAAAAATGGGTTCAAAAACGAAAGCTATCGAAAATTATGAAAAAGCAATAGAAATGGCTCCTGACAACAAAATGTATAAAGATAATTTCAATGCTTTTACAAATTCTTCAGCTGCAAAAGCACAAACAACATCAACAACAAAACCTTCAATAACAACTCTTTCACCACAAATTGCAACTTCTACACAAGATGAGAAATATTATATTAAATTAGGCGATAATTTTTATAACGATAAAAAATACGAAGAAGCAATTATAAATTACAAAAGAGCGTTGGCTTTAAATGATAATAATTCTGTAACATACTTAAAACTTGGCAATTTATACAAAATCAAAAAAAATGCCACATTAGCAAGTGAAAACTATCAAAAAGCCATTTTAATCAGTCCAAAATATGCTGATGCTTGGTTTAATTTGGGATTAGTTTATGCAGAAACACAAAAATATGATGACTGCATTAAATGTTGCCAAAAAGTCATTTCATTAAATCCAAATTACCTTTATGCCCACTACGCACTTGGGCTAGCTTATGAATCAAAAGGACTTAATGACAAAGCTATCGAAAGTTATCAATCATTTATAAAATTAAACACTTCTGATGAAAAAACTAATCAAACAATAAAAAACAAAATTATAGAGCTTCAAAAGAAACAATAGAGAAAATGTAATGAAAGCAGTTTTATGTATATTTTTTTCATATCTTCTTCTTTGTATTCCATTACATTTTAAAAAGAAGCCGAAAGCCGTTATTCTTTTTAACAATGTTCCTATCACAAAAGAAAATGCTCTTGATAATAGAACTTCTTTTCAAACAGGAAAAAGAATATATTACATACTTATTACCAAAAAAGAATTAAAATCAGATACAATAAGAGTAAAAGTTTACAGCAGAAAAGCAAGCGCAGATAATACCAGAAATTCTCTTGTTTACTGCAACGATTTTAGATTAAACAAAGACAATGTTTATTATTACACTGATTATATAGTGATGAACTCTGCTGGCGAATACAATATGGCAATATATTCAACAGATAGACTTGATGTTGAAATAACATCAGCCGATTTTAAAGTTGTTGAAAACTAAAAAACATCTTTGTTGGCTAAAATAAATTTTTCTTCGGTAAAATCACTTATCAAAAGAGTTTTTTCTTTGTTTAACTCACCTTTTATAATTGAAATATTTGATTTTGCAATATGTAATTTTTTTGAAAGAAACTCAATCAAAGCCTTATTTGCTTTATTCTCAATTGGTTGAGCCGTAACTTTTATTTTCAAAAAATCAGCTTCTTTCACAATTTCACACTTACTTGAATTTGGAACAATTTTTATTCTTAAAATTAAACCTTTATCTGTATCTGTAAAAATACTTTTTTCCATATCTTAACTTTCAACTTTTAATAGTATGCAAATTTTTTAATTTGTGCTAATAATAATTATATCATGGTAGATTATACATTGTTTGAAGAAGTAAAAAAATCACTTGTAGAACAAAATCGCTCAACAGAAGACATAGACCTTATTGAGCAAGCATTTGTTTTTGCAAGCGAAAAACACGATGGTCAATATAGAATTTCTGAAGAACCTTATATTATCCACCCTGTTGAAGTTGCAAAAATATTAATTGGTTTAAAAGCCGACAGAAACACTATTATTGCAGCTTTTTTGCATGATGTTTTGGAAGATACAGATACACCTCCAGAAGAAATCGAAACAAAATTTTCAAAAGATGTTTTAGATTTAGTTCAAGGTGTAACTAAACTTGGAAAATTAAAATTCAAATCAACAGAAGAACGTCAAGCAGAAAACTTTAGAAGAATGTTTATCGCTATGGCAAACGATATTAGAATTATATTTCTAAAACTTGCCGACAGACTTCACAATATGCGAACTCTAAATTTTATGGCGCTAAACAAACAACAAAAAATTTCACAAGAAACATTGGATATTTTTGCTCCTCTTGCAAATAGATTAGGTATCGGGAAAATCAAAGCCGAATTAGAAGATTTATCTTTAAGATATTTATATCCATCAAAATATTATGAAATTGCTCAACTTGTTTCGCAAAAAAAAGCAGAAAGAGAAACTACAGTTAATCTTTTGATAGAAAAAATATCCCAAGACGTAAGACAAGCCGGAATAAAAGCTCAAATTACAGGTAGAGCAAAACATTATTATAGTATCTATAGCAAAATGAAAAGACTTAATGTTGCTTTTCACGATTTGTATGACATTACAGCAGTCAGAGTAATTGTAGATACAGAAAGAGAATGTTATGAAGTTTTAGGTATTATCCACTCACAATTCAAACCAATACCTGGAAGATTTAAAGATTATATTGCAATGCCAAAAGGCAACATGTATCAATCTTTGCACACCTCAGTTATCGGACCTTGTTCTAAACCACTAGAAGTACAAATCAGAACTTGGAAGATGCACGAAGTTGCAGAATATGGGGTTGCAGCTCACTGGAGATACAAAGAAAAAGGCTCTCAAAAAGCAAACGGAGCAGGGGACGTTCAATTCTCTTGGATGCGCAAACTTGTTGAATATGATAAAGATTTAAACAGCGCAAAAGAATATGTTGATAGCGTAAAATTAGATTTATTCTCTGATCAAGTTTTCGTATTCACACCAAACGGAGATGTATTCGACCTTCCATCAAACGCAACTCCTGTCGATTTTGCATACAGAATACACACTGATGTCGGACACGTTACAGTTGGAGCTTTAATCAATGGTAGAATAGCTCAACTTGACACAAAATTAAAAAATGGTGATATTGTTGAAATCTTAACTTCAAAACAACAAGCTCCACGTCTTGATTGGCTAAACTTTGTTGTTACAAAACAAGCATCTTCAAAAATCAAACAATGGTTCAAAAAGAATAAAAGAGAAGAACATATCACTCTTGGTAAAACAAGTCTTGAAAGAGAACTTGGAAAAGCAGCTTTTGACGAACATTTAAAAGCCGGCGAATTTGAAAGAATTGCTAAAATAATGAATTATCTATCAGAAGATGATTTATTTGCAGCACTAGGTTATGGTGAAACAACCTTAAACAAAATTACAAATAAAATTGTAAAACCAAAAACAACCGAAGAAGAATCTTTTGGACAAATAAAAACAAAAAAAGGTTCTCAAAAAGATATAAATGGACTAGAAGGACTTTTATATTCTCTTGCAAAATGTTGCTCTCCAATCCCTGGAGAACCAATTGTTGGTGTCGTAACACGTTCAAAAGGGGTTTCTGTACACAGAATTGATTGTGTTTCACTTGACGGAATTCCACCTGAAAGATTACTTGAAATATCTTGGGCTGGTGAAAATACAAATAAAACTTATACAACAACAATAAGAATAGAAACAATGGATAAAATCGGTTTACTTAAAGATATTATCGCAGCAGTTTCTGATAACAATACAAATATCGTATTTGCTAACGTTAAATCAAGAAAAGAAAGTGGTGGCGGTGTTATAGATTTAGGACTAGAACTAGACAACATCTCTACACTTAAAAAAGTTATAACTGCAATACAATCTATGCCAGATGTACATAGCGTAAAACGTATTCAAACATCTTATGCTCAAGGTGGAGCAAACAAAGTTGATAACAAGAAAAGCAAAAACAAGAAAAAAGTAAAACCTCAAACTAAAAATCAATAACACCCTTGTTTTAAAAAGCATGGATTCATGCTGCGTTTTCAAAGGATTATACAAAAAACAATTCAAATTAAAACAGATTGTAAATATTTGTAACAAAATTGACACATGCATGTTTCTAAAAAACATGTTTTGAATTAGCATGCATGGTACAACTATCCCCAAATCTCCTCCCAAGATTATGAAATACAAGCTACCAAAAAGGTGGCTTTTTTTTTCGTCTTTTTTATACGTTTTCCATAATCCCGCAAGCTGCTACATAAGCACTTGACCAGCAGTTTTGCAAATTAAAACCACCACAAAAACCATCGATATCTAAAACTTCACCACAGAAAAATAAATCTTTTACAAGTTTTGATTGCATAGTTTTATTATCAACTTCAACCAAATCTACCCCACCAGACATAACAACTTCGCCTTTTTTATCGTGACCAATTATTAATATACTAAAATTATTCAAATTATAAAATATTTCATCTCTGATTTTTGAATTTATTTCATAACATTTCAACTCAGGATTAATCTTTAAATTTTTCAAAAAATAATTTGCAAATGATTTTGGGATAAAAGTTGAAATTAAGGTTTTAATATCTTTTTTACCGTTTTCATCTAATAATTTTTGCATATTCAAACTATCTGAAATTAATTTTAAATTTAATTCAATCGGATTTTCTTTTGAATAATCTTCTCTTGCAAATATTGAAGACACTTTGTAAGGCATTGGACCTGAAATTCCATCTTTTGTAAAAATCAAATCATCTTTCAAAGAATAAGTTTTTTCTTTAAATTTTGCGACTGTTTCAACAGATTTCATACTTACACCTTGAAGTTCTGAAAAATCAGATTTTGAAACAAGCCCAACCAAAGATGATTTTGGAGTAACAATATTATGTCCCAAATTTTTTATAAGATTAAAATTTGAATGACCACCAATTGCAACAACGACTTTTTCAAATTCATATTTGTTATTTATAAAAAATAAATTTTGAGATTTTTTAATACTTTCCACCTTTTCTTTTCTAATTTTGCAAGATTTTATTGCCTGTAAAAATTTTTCTTGAACAAATTTTGAACTATTTGTTTTTGGAAAAATTCTTAAATCATCTTGAATATAAGTTTCTACACCAAGATTTTCAAACAAATTTTGTGTATCTGCCGTTTGAAATTTTGAAAAAACAGAATACAAAAACTTTTCCCCTCTTGGATAATTAGTTGCAAACTCTTTAAAATCATATTCAGCATAGGACAAATTACATCTACCGCCACCGGTCGGAAGAACAGTTTTTAAAGGCTCGCCAAAATCAAAAAGAGTGACATCAAACTTATCTTGCAAAAAATATGCACAACAAACTCCAGCAGGACCAGCACCTACGATTGCAACTCTACAAGTCATTTATCTTTGTTCCATAAAGATAAACTTGTTCCGGTTCTTCTAATTCTTCATACAAATCAGAAACTGTTTTGTTTAAAACAGGATGAACAAAATCTTGATTAATTTCCAAAAACGGAACTAAAACGAATGCTCTTTGATGCAAGAAAACATGCGGAATTTGCAAATCTTCAACATCAACAATATCGTTACCATAGAATAAAATATCAATATCAATAGTTCTATTACCGTCAGGTTCTTTTTCTCTATCGCGACCTAAAATCGCTTCAATTTCCATTGTTTTATGCAACAACTCTTTTGCTTCTAAAGTTGTTTTTATTTCAACAACAGCATTAACAAACCACGGCATATCTTTTTCCAACCATGGTTGAGTTTCATAAAAAGATGAAGTTCTTACAATTTTAATACCCTCAGAATTACCCAACAAACTACACGCTTGTTGAATATATCCAACCCTGTCACCTTTATTTGATCCTAAACATAAATAAACTATCGTCATAATGTATATATTTTATTTATAGATAAAACATTTGTCAAAATAATTAATAAATGTAAAATAAAAAATGTTAAACTAGCAAAAAATATGATGACATGTTTTATAATAACTAAAAATGAGAATGAGGGAAAAAGATGAAAATCACTGCAATTCGTAATTTACCACAAACAACTTCTTTTAAAGGAAGAAACGATACAAAACTCAATGACGCAATTGATAAATTTTCTACAGGAATAAAAAACAACTGCGACATGAATGATACAATTGCAGTTCCTAGAACTATATTTAAAGGTTATATGGCGTTCACAATTTCAACAACTCTTGGTATGTTTGCAAGTGTTATGGCCAAAAAACATCCAACAGCAAAAACAGTAACAAATGTTCTTGCTAATTTGGTTGCACTTGCAGGTACTTATTGCTTCGTAAGACCATACCTATTTAATTTCGACTCTAAAACAAACGAAGCAAAAGAAAACACTCAAAACAAATAAATTAAATTTGCGCAATACCTTGAATTAACTGCATAGCAACAGATTCTGCAGCTTGTTCTGACATTTTTAATGCAGCAACAGAAATTTCTACAACATCTTCAATCTCACTATCTGCCAAAACAGCTTGTGATACTTGAGCTATATCACTATAGCCTTGAACAGAAGATGCCAAATTTATTAAGTTTGATGCGCTATATGCACTTATTCCAGATATACTCATATTTTTTATATACCACATTTTTAATTTTTTATGCTAATATTTCAATGTATTTAAAAAACTTTTACAAAAAAGGGGGCAAAAAATGCAAAAACTATTATCATCATTAATCACATTATCAATTATTATCATTGGAGCTCAAGCAGCTAATGCTGCATCTGTTTACGACAGCCTAAACGATGCTCTAAACAAAGTTGATTCAGCTCTTAACAAAGCAAATACAGCTGTTTCAAAAATAAAAGAAACAAGTTCAAATGCAGCTAATGCTAAAGCAACTTCAATTACTAATATGCAAAACAGAAAAAATGAAGCTCTAAAAATTTATAACACTGAAAAAACTGCAATTTCAAACGCTATAACAAGCACTAAAAATTCAACAATACTTAATGATGTAGATAAAAAATATCTAACAAAGATTTATGAACTTGAATTAAAAGCTACAACAAAAAAATATTCAGTAATTGAAACTTATTATGACAAGCAAATCAAATCTTTGTCTAAATAAGATAAAAATAAAATAAAATCACAAAACATCTGCTTTAAAATTTTAAAAAGCAGGTGTTTTTTTTTACAAAAATAAATATAAATATTAACATTTGCAACAAAATTGGTTAAAATATTTAAAAAATAGCAATTTTATTTTTCAGAGCATTTATATTTTATGTAGTATCGGTAATAAGGGGTATATTTAATGAAAATTTCTGCAATTCAAAGTAATTACACGACTAATGTTTATGCTACACAACGAGGAAAAACAAACAAAGTTCAACAAACAAACGCAACTCAAAAAATGCAACCTTCAGCAATAATTTCATTTGAAGGAAAAAATAAAAACCATGTAGTATTTATCGGAGCTGAATTACCTCCATACTGCAAAGTTGGTGGGGTTGGTACAGTTATGAAAGACTATACTACATTCCCTTGCGAAAAGAAAGCAATGATTATCCCTTACTACAACGGAAAAA
>JAKSUT010000130.1 GCA_024408705.1 bacterium
TTATGCCTTCTGCTTGTTTTTGAGTTGTAAAACACTCGCAAGAATTCCAAAGTAAAGTTGGAGTTACTGAGCTTTGTGTTGCAGATTGACATTTATTACAAAAACCTTTTATTCTGTTTGTTGAACCATCGTTATTTTGAGAAAAATTTGAACAGCAATGACAAATTTTCAAAATAAAACCATAATCAGCCAACTTATTAACAAGTTCTGTTATAGCATTTATCATTCCTAAATTTGTCTTTGTTTCAAACTTTTTATTTTTAAACATAAATTTAACTTTTGCTAATCCGCTTTCTGAAATAAGTTCCATTTTGCAAGGAATTGTTCTTCTTCCGTCTGTAACCAAAACATCTACAACAAACTTGTCTGATGTAGCAGGTGCTTTTTTAGCAAAAAGTTTTGTTCTTACTAAACGACAGATTGGAAAATGTTTCAATACGTGAGCGAAAGAATAAAAAGGATACATAAATAAATATAAAAATTCTTTATTTTTTAATTGAGAATTAACCAAACTCAACGCAAATGCTAAAATCAATATTCCTGCAGTCATCAAAACAATTGTAAAATCTGCGATAAAATAATACCCGAATGAATATTGCAAAATAAAACCATAAATCAAAAGAGTGATTAAAACATTCGGAGAAATCAATGAATAAACTTGCTCTGTGTATGCAAATTTTGCCATTAACGTTTGAGGCAAAGCAGATTTAAACATTGATAATCTTGCACTCAAAGATGGTATTCTTAAATCAAATTCATCAACATGTATATATGTTTTGACATTAGGATTAAATACGCATTTTTGATCATGTTTTGTTAATGACAAACTCAAACTTAATTCATCTGCAATAGTTTTAAAATTAACTCTATCATAGTTCATCATTAATTCTTTTTTAATAGCAAAAACATTTGAATCTAAAATTGTTGCCAACCCCATTAAAGAACGAGCTGATAACAAAAAGTTTGTATAATATTTGTGAAAAGCCATTTTTATATTTTGTCTTAATGACAAATCAGTACCTAATAAAGTAGTAGAACCAGTCACTACATGAGAATAAGAAAGAGCATTATTTATTGATGACAAAAAATCTGAACCGATAAATCTATTTGCATCTAAAAATACATATGCTTCGCCAACATCATGAGTTCTCAATTTTTCTAACAAAATAGAAAGTGCTTGGTCTTTGCCTATTGTACATTGGTCTGAAACATTAAAAATATTTAGCATTGATTCTGACGCAAAAACTGATGCAGTACCATCTGTACAATTATCTAAAACTAAAAAAGTCATAAAATTTTCTTGACTATAAGTTTGTTCTTTTAGTTGTTTAACAATATTTTCAACATTTTTTAGATTATTGTGCGCATAAATAATAAGGCACAATTTGCGTTGAATACCAGTATTTTCCAATCTTTGTTGTTTTTTAAAAGACTTTGTATTTAAGTTTTTAATAGCTAAAAACAAGAAATAGAAAGAAAAAACAACTACATATATATACAATAAATCTAATAATAAAGTCATTTTAATATCCTCTTGAAAAATATTACATAAAAAGAACTCAAAATTCTACCGAAAAATAAAAAAATGTAATATTAATAAATATTTACTACCCAGACATTTTCGTTTATGAGATACTAAACAAGGAGAGAATATTATGAAAGAATACTTTTACTTAAACGGAGAATATATAGAAAAAGAAAAAGCCGTAATTCCTATTATGACTCACGGTTTTATCTATGGAACTTCTATATTTGAAGGAATAAGAGCTTACTATAATCCAGAAACAAAACAAATGTATGCTTTTAGATTATTTGATCACCTTAAAAGATTTGAAGAAAGTTCAAATATCATGAGAATTGGAATTAACCATTCTATTGAAGAACTTACTGAAATCATAAAAACAATGCTAAAAAAGACAAACTATCAAACAGATGTTTATATCAGACCAACAGCATACAAAGCGGGACAAACCGTTTTGACTCACATCGTGGATAACCCTGACGGACTTGCTATTTTTACAACTCCGCTTGGAAATAGCCTTGAATTAGATAAAGGTTTAAAAGTTTGTATTTCAAGTTGGAGAAGAAATAGCGATAACGCAATTCCTCCAAGAGCAAAAATCGGTGGTGCTTATGCAAATGCCGCTCTAATGGCAACAGATGCAAAACTTGCAGGTTTTGACAATGCAATAGCTCTATCTGAAGAAGGTTTTGTTACAGAAGGTTCTGCAATGAACGTATTTTTTGTAATGAACGGAAAACTTGTTACTCCAAAACCTAAAAATAACATTCTGCTTGGAATAACAAGAGATTCTATAATAAAAATTGCTAAAGACGAAGGTATAGAAGTTGTAGAAAGAACTATTCAAAGAACAGAACTTTATAATGCACAGGAAGCATTCTACACTGGTACTAGCGCTCAAATCAGCCCTATCACAAGTATAGATAACAGAGATTTAGGCGACGGCAAAATAGGAAAAATAACAAAACTTTTGCAAGACAAATACTTTGACACTGTAAGAGGTAAAATTTCAAAATATAAGGATTGGTGTACTTCAATTTATGATTAGTTTTTTCGGTTTATGTGTTCAAAATTTAATAAAGACACTAAAATATGTCTTTTCAAGACAAGTGAAATTTTCAAGCATAATTTCTCAAGCTGCATCAATAAGTTATGATTCACTAACAATTTCACTAACAATCGTAGTAATTGCAGCGGCGGTTATCGCAATACAAGTTTCAAAACAATTTTTGATGTCTGGAGCAGAAACATATATTGGCGGAACAATGGCAATTGTAATAATCAGAGAAATCGCTCCTGGGTTTGCTGCACTGGCAATAGGTGCAAGAGCAGGAACTGCAATTTCTGCTGAAATTGCAAATATGCAAGTTACATCACAAGTTGATGCCATAAAAACTCTAAAAGTCGAACCTGTTGGATATTATTTTGCACCAAGACTTTTAGCATCAGGTTTAACTGTTCCACTTGTAATTCTAATCGCTGAATTTGTAGGTATTGTCGCAGGTTTATTTATATGCTTTTTTACAATCAACCTACACCCTAGCAGATACATAAACTCTGTTTGGCTATGGCTAAACACAAGAGATATTTACATAAGTCTGTTTAAAGGATTTTTATTCGGTGTTGTTATTGCTCTAGTTTGCGCAACACAAGGTTATTCAACCAAAGGTGGTGCAAAAGATGTCGGAATATCAACAACCCAAGCCGCAATAAAATCAACTATATATATGCTTATTACAGATTTTATTATTAACATTGTATTTTATTTATAAATAAAAAAGTCAGACGAAAAATTTTCCATCTGACTTTTTGTTATTTAAAATTTATTTTATTTCAAAAATTTATAAGCCAATACACTAGAAGAAGCATCAACTTTTGATGAAGAATCATCTGCATACATTATGGACATATCAGAAGCCATTTTTTGTTTAAATTCGATGTCTTTTTTCTCTCTTGCAGAAGTTATGTTATAAGCATTAATTTCAGAAACTGAAACTCTTCCATCGCCATTTGTATCTATATCAGAAAAATGAGCCATAATTTCACTGATTTGTTCGTTTGAATAACCCAATGAAGCACCCATTTGAGTAAGTTGAGATTGAGTAACACCTGTTGTATTAATAACATTAGTCAAATTTGACAACTCTGCAGCAGATAAAATTCCATCTTTATTTTTATCCATTGTTGAAAAATTTGATTGAATATAATTTGCAAATGATTGATTTAATGTATTTGCATACTGTGGATTATTACGTGTTGAAAGCAAGCTTTCCAAAGTCAAACCGCCTGTGCCTGCTGCATTTGCCAAAATAGAATATGTGTTTGTTAAACCACTTGAAATTCCAGTTAAAACTGAACCATTTAAATTTGTCATAATAAAAATCTCCTATTTATACAATGGATTTAACGACTTTTTTCAACATGTAATTAATGATAAATATTAAAATATCAACTATTCAATGGAGAAAAAGCGAATATTTTTTATTTTTTGATATAATTAAAATAACAATATTGAAAAAAGGATAAAAAAATGACAGAAAAAATGATTATAAAAGAAGAATTTTTACAACAAGCAGCAAATCTTGCAAGAGGCGCAGAAGTTTTACCAGGAGGAATACAAGAACTTGCCATCAAATTACAAAAAGCAAGTGAAACAAACACTCCACTAAGAGTAAAACTTGGAATGGATCCTACAAGACCAGACTTGCACCTTGGTCATAGTGTTGTAATGAGAAAACTTAGAGAATTTCAAAAAC
>JAKSUT010000131.1 GCA_024408705.1 bacterium
CCATATTTTGATATGCAATAAGACTTGATAAAATAGCAGAATTTTCTTTATTTTCCTGTGCTATTTTTACTGCATTTTCAAAATTATTTTGTTCTGCAAAATCTATTTTCATACCTCTATCTTGCATTGTTGCGATAATATCACCCATAAAAATACCGTGATTATTGAATGGGTGGAATACGCAACATTCTTTTGGCGCTTTTGCAAGTAATAGAATAGCTTTTGCAACAGTGTCAATTGGTGAAAATTCTGCATTCATATTTATTAGAGAATATGGGAATTTTTTGATTACTTTAAACGCTTTTAATCTTCCGACAAAAGAGTTTGTATTGTAATTGATTTGGAACTCTCCATCTGTATCTCTTGCAGACAAGTTTCCAACACGCATGATTTTTGCGTTTAAGCCTTTTGTAATTGCTTCTAAAACAGCTCTTTCTGCTTTAAATTTACTTATTACATATTTTCCTGATAAATATTGATTGAAGAACAACATATTTTCTTTTAAAGATGTAATTGAAGATTTATTATCTACATTAAATCCACCAATACTCATTGTTGAAACTTGAATTAAATTGATATTGCGTTTTGTGCAATAGTCAATTATATTCAAAACTCCATAGTAATTAACTTCTTCGATATCATTCTTTTCAGAGAAGTGTTTTACGTTTGCTGCGCAGTTTATAAAGGTATTGATATTGTATTTATCAAATTCTTTAAAACTGTCTTTATTTGTTATATCGCCATTTATTACGACAACCCTGTCTTTGAATAAGTCTTCAAAATCATTATCGAAATAGTAGAACAATAAAGCTTTTAATCTGTCTTCAGGTTTTTCAAATTCACCTTTTCTGATTAGGCAATAAACTTTTCCTGTTTCATTTTTTATAAATTCAACAAGAGTATGAATACCCAAGAAACCGGTTACACCTGTTATTACAACATCTCCAAGTTCTTGTTTTTCTTTGCTTACAAAGTTTTCGATAGTGTTTTGTGCAAGTACTTCATTTATTTTTGAATAATCGTAATTTGAAAATTCGGAGTCATTTTCAGTTGATATTTCTTTGTTAAACAATTTTGCCAAATTTTTTGGTGTTTTTTCAGCAAATACATCACCGTATGTAATATTGTAATCAAGTTTTTTGGCTTCTATGATTACTCTTGTTGCAACTAGCGAAGACCCTCCGATATCAAAGAAACTATCGTTTATTGAAACAACATCTAAATTAAGAATTTTAGCAAAAATTTCACAAAAATCTTGTTCAGTTTTGTTTGTGTAATCATTAGTTTTTATTTCTTTTTCAACTACGATGTCCGGTAAATTTTTCTTATCAATTTTACCATTTCTAGTTGTTGGAAGTTTGTCCATTTGCATAAATGCAGCAGGTATCATATACGCAGGTAATTTGTTTTGCAAATTATCTTTTAGCGCATCAATATCAATTTTTTCTTCTGCTTCAAAATATGCGCAAAGATTTTCGACGTTGTTTATCTTTTTAACTACAACAATTGAATTTTTAATGCCTTTAAAATCGTAAACAGCTTTTTGAATTTCATCAAGTTCAATTCTCAAACCTCTTAATTTTACTTGATTGTCCATTCTGCCAAGAATTACGACTTCGCCGTTATCAGCCCATTTCGCAAAATCGCCTGATTTATAAACTTTTTTACCATTAAAATCTATAAATTTTTCTTTTGTTTGTTCTTCAAGATTTTTATATCCTCTTGCAACACCGTAGCCAGAAATATATAATTCTCCAACAACACCTGTTGGCAATTCGTTTCCGTCTGAATCAACAATAAATTCTTCATAGTTTAATAATGGCTTTCCGATAGTAACTTGATCTACGCCGTTTGTTAATTCTAAACAGTTTGAAGATACTGTTATTTCAGTTGGACCATAAGTGTTGAATAATCTTGCATTTGTTAATGATTTTAGTTTTTTATATAAATTCATTGGATAATTTTCAGCACCGCACATTATAACTTTGCAGTTTTTAAGATTTTGTGCAAAATCTTCCCATTCCAAAAATTGTTGCATTCTTGAAGGTGTTGAGTTGAAAGCGTCTGCGTGCGTACGTTTGAAAAGTTTTGTTAGCTCAATAATGTTTTTTGTTTCTTCTTCATTTGCAAAAACCAATGTTTTTGAATTGCAAAGTGAAGTTGCAACTTCTTTTAATGCCATATCAAAAGATATTGTAGTTATTGAAAGCATAATTTCAGCATCTTCAACTAAAGCATTTACGTGTCTGTTTTCTTTGTGTGGGTTTACATAATTGCAAATACCCTTGTGTTCAATCATTACACCTTTTGGTTTTCCTGTTGAACCTGATGTGTAAATCATATATGCTAAATTATTAGGTTTTACATCAATATTTGGACGTTTATCATTATTTGAATTTAGTAAATCTTCAATATCTAAAGCTTTTTCATACAATGATAAATGAGATTTATTTGTGATTATATATTTTGCATCACTGTCTTCAAGTATTTGTTCTATTCTTTCTTGAGGATATTCAATATCGCATGGAATATATGCTGCACCTGATTTTAGCACTCCAAAAATCGATTTGAAAATATTACTTGTTCTAGGTAGTAATATCGCAATTTTATCTTCAATTTTTACACCTTTTTCTATCAAAGAATTTGCGATTATATTTGAATATTTATCCAATTCTTTATAAGTATATTCACCATCTGTTGCAATTAACGCAGTTTTATCAGGTGTTGTATCAACTGATTTTTCAAACAATTTATGGAATAAATCAATTTCCAATTCTTTTTTAGCACTATATCTGAAAGATTTTAGTTTGTTTTCTTCTTCTTCACTTAACATTGATATTTTTTCGATATTTTTGTCAGAAAAATCAATCATATTAGAAAGAACTATATCTATTGCATTTGCTAATTTTGAAATAATATCATTTGTATAAATTGCGCTATCATACTGAAGATTTATTACAATTTCTTGGGCTTGATTTTCTTCAATATGTATAGATAATGGGAATTTCGGAGTATCTAAACCTAGTGAGTTTGATTTAACTTCTGTTCCTTCAATTTCAGTATTTGAAATGACACCCAACTGACAAGCATAAACAATTTTTGGCATAAAACCAAAGTTTTTAGAAATCTTTGTGTATGGATATATTTCATTATTAATTACTTCTCTGAACATTTTTCCTGTATCAGAAATGAAATCTTTTACTGATTTACCGTTTTTAATTTCTACATTCAAAGGTAATGTTTTTACGAACATTCCGAATGTATTTTGAAGTTTTGGATTACTTCTACCATTACTTATTGTAGAAATAAATATATCTTTAGTGTTTGTAAATCTTGAAAGAGCATAACTTGATGCTGCTAAAAATAATTGTGCAGCAGTGAAATTATTTTTGTTGCAAAAATCTTTTACTTTTTTAGTATTAACAGGTTTTATGTATTCAATAAGTTTTGAAGTTTCTTTTTCTTTAACGTCTGATTTTAATTCTGTTGCGGAGTCAAATTTTTGTAATAAGTTGTTAAAGAAATTTTCAGCTTCTTGATATTTTTCAGATTTTTCAAGTTGTTTTTCTTGTTTTATAAATTCAAAATATGACATATCTTCTTTTTCAGTAGATTTGCCATAATAATTATTTATTAATTCGTTTACAAAAATGCCTTCTGAAATTCCGTCAAATAAAATGTGGTGAATATCAAACAAAAGATAAATATTACATTCTGTTTTTACAATTAAACCTTTATATAATGGGAATTTGAATAAATCAAAAGGTTTTGAAAAACTTTTTCTAAATTCTTGATATTCTGCTTCTTTCATTTCTTCAATATCAATTTTTGAACTTGCATTATTTTTTACAAGTAAGATTTTTTCATCTTCTTGTTTTAAATACGAAGCGATGATTTCGTGATTATTTAATGTTTTTTCAAAAGCAAGTTTTAATTTTTCAGTGTCGATTTTTTTGTCTAATGTTAATTCCAAAGGAATGTTATACACAGTAGTTGTTGGGTTTTTTAATGTTTCATAATAAATTCCCATTTGGTTTTGTGAAAGTTCAAATTCATTTTCGTTATCGGTATTGTTTTCTTCATCGTTTTGTGTGTCAGAATTTGGGTTGTTTAGCAAATATTCTTGTATCATATTTTCAACTTGGAAAATATTACATTCACCAAGTAAAGTGCTAGATTTTATTTCAAAATTGAATTTTTTGTAAATTGTAGCAGAAAATTTCATTGCAGTAATTGATGTCATACCTGCTTCTACAAAATTTGTCA
>JAKSUT010000132.1 GCA_024408705.1 bacterium
GCTGTTTCTGCAACTTGTGTGACTGGTATAACAACATATAAAAATGGAGTGCTCGGTTCACTAAATTTTGCTGGTCAATTAGTGACCATAATTTTAATTCAAATTGGTGGTCTTGGTTTCATTACAATATTAACCTTCATTGTTACTATATTTAAGTCACGTCTTGAGTTTAGAAATAGATATGTCCTAGCTCAGATGGTAAATTCAACCAATTTTGCTGATGTTGTTAAGTTTGTAAGGAAGATAATTTTGATCTCATTGATATGCGAAATAATGGGGTTTTGCGTCTATTTTCCATTTTTATTTAAATGTTATGATGGCGATGTGTCGAGCGCAATTTGGAATAGCGTTTATCACTCAATTTCATCGTTTAATAATGCAGGTTTTGACATTTTTTCAGCCTCAATGATGCGCACTCCTGATAGCATTTTATTTAACCTATCTACGTTTGAGTATATTTTGTTTTGTTCTATGACTTGTATCATGATTATTTTGGGTGGAATTTCATTCCTAGTTATCCTTGATGTTTTCAACTTAAAAAAGCGTCCAAAACAATGGAGAATTTTAACCAAAGTTGTCCTCTCTACAAGCAGTGTTTTGATTGTTGCAGGGACATTAATTTTATGGTTAACCGATGGCTTCAAAGGCGCTAATTCAATGAGTTTTTTAGATTGTTTATTTGAATCGGTTAGTTCAAGAACCGCTGGCTTTGTTACATATTCTCAAGATAACATTTCAACCATTGGCAAAATTTTCACGTGTTTCTTAATGTTAACTGGTGGTTCACCACTTTCTACTGCAGGTGGCATCAAGACAACAACAATATTTATGCTAGCGCTTTCAATGTTTTGTTATTTTTCATCCAAAAAAGTTAAGGCATTTAAACGATCATTCTCCACTACGCTTATTGCAAAGGCAATGTCATTAATGTTCTTAGCATTATGCACTATTTTGTTCGCGTATGTTTTATTACTTATTTTTGGAATAGATAGCTCATATACTTACTCAGAGTTAGGATTAACAAGTTCTAGAAATGAACTGCTATTTTTTGAGGCATTTTCATGTTTTGGAACTGTTGGTTTTTGTAATGGGATTGAGCCATATCTATCGGTTGGAAGCAAAATTGTTCTCTGTTTCTTAATGTTTATTGGAAGACTTGGGCCATTTACTTTCTTCCAAATTTTCCAAAAGAATTTGGACAAAGAAGAGAAGATTCACTATCAATTTGTTGAAGAGGACTTTTTGATTGGATAATCGTTAAATCTAGCAGTAAAGAAAAAAGTTGGTGACTAATTTGCCTTCTTTTTCTTATAGATTCCAACAAATTTCGTTTCATCTATTAATAGATGTCTAAGTATTCTTTCGTTCTTTGGCCATTTTTCATTTCCTTGTTTAACTTGAAATAAATACACATACCAATTGAGATAGCGTTGCAAATTTTTAGTTTTCATTCCGATATAGCGATATACAAATCTCTTAATCCAGGATGATAAACTGTTAATCATATTCATTTTTTCTTTGTATTCATCATCAATGATACTCGCCTTGTGATATTCTTCTTTTAGACTAAGCATTTTTATAAGCTTCTCGTGAGATCTATCCGCATCATGAACTAGTATTGATTTTGGCTCTATCGCATCTTTGAAAGCGTTATATATTTTGTCTTTATTCGGTTTCCCATGTCCAATTATTTTAGCGAAGACACACTTATAAACATCAATAGCTATAGCAATACAAATTTTATTTCTTGAAAGACCAACTATTGACCCATTCAACAAAAGTTGTTCTGGATCATCAACAAATATTTCATCTATCCAAACTCTTTCTTTTAATTTGGTTTTATTTTGATAATGTTCAACTGTTTCGAAAATTTTGTGCCTCCATAGTAAGGCGGTAGGTCTAGAAATACATAGTATTTCCTCAACCATGTCTAAAGGAACATTATATGTAAGCAAAACTATAAAATTATAAAAAGTTGGTAAATCATTTTTTATAGAATTAAATATCGATGAAGAAAGCAAATTATAAACTGTTTTGCAATCCTTACATTGATATCTTTGCTCCCCCTTTTTGTTATTACCAAATTTAATGTAATTGTGGCTTTGACATTTTGGACAAACGGGTTCTCTTTGGAATTTAAGTGCTAAATCATTGAAATTATTTGCACCTAATTTTATTTTAAACTTTCTAAATCTAATTTCTTTTTCTAAACTTAGCAACTGGTCAACGTT
The DNA here is from genome assembly GCA_024408705.1 of bacterium. Lineage (GTDB taxonomy): Bacteria > Cyanobacteriota > Vampirovibrionia > Gastranaerophilales > Gastranaerophilaceae > JAKSUT01. Next base: position 2,232 of record JAKSUT010000132.1, read on the forward strand.
TAAAGAATTGACCAACTCATAAAAACTATTTTCTTGGGACATAAAAAGACACCTTATGTTGAAGTAGCTACTGAACAGGTGTCGTCAAACAAAGATTCAGTAACTACTTCAACATCCTTTGTTTGACATACTCATTATATCACAACTAAAAATTACCAACTATTTTCTTTACTGCTAGAATTGGTTTTTCAAAATATTTTTCTAAAACAAATTTTATCCATTTTAAGCCATTGATAAACTGGTCTTAATTTTCTTATATTTTATATAAAATATATCTAACTGATTTTCGCCCAATAAAATATAAAATTGATAATTTACATTCTTCTATTGCTTATAAACAATGTAGGTTAACTTTTCAAAATTACTTTATTTTTGATTTCGCGAATTTTCAGACTGAATGCAACTTTATATCCTAATTAAACTAAATGCAAATTTAATCGTTATTTTTTAATTGTTTTCTCTACAGTAAATGCATTTTTTAGTCTTTTGTATTATTTTTGTTTTGATTTGTTATAATAAAAAAGTGGTTTTAAGCCACACAAAAACTCTAAACTAAATGCAATTTTTTGAAGAAAATGCAATTTAGAGTTATTGTTGCCACCCTATTTAAGTATTAATTCTCACTATTTTGTTTTTATGATATTTTTAGGAGCAACATTTACAGGCTCAATCTTACGTTGATGAAGTTTATGTAACATTTCTTCACCAAATAATTCGATAAAAGCGTCAACTGGACTTGATGCTCCTAATGAGCCTAATAGCCGACTATTTAGATGAGACGACAATTCGAAACATTGTTCTTGTGTTGCATCTGAAATGTCGGCTTTTTTATCGATGTACAACCTCAATTGACTGTTAATGTTTTCAATATTTGGTTTTTGATTACTTGCTCCTGAATCACAGAAAAATAAAGAAGTTCTTTTGTTTTTTTCGCTATTAAATTCAAAGCCTTTTATGTTTGAAAATTTACAATCTCTATCCGTAACAACAGCTTCAAACAATTTAGAAAAATCATCAGTTCCCAAGTCTTTTTCAATTCCATTTATTACTTCTAAAACCTTGTCATTATCTGGATTTTTGATGGCATATAAACAAACGAATTGAATTTGTGAAATCGTTAATGCAAGTATCATTTTAGAAGAACAATGTGGAACTCCTAAAAAGTCCATTTGCCAATAAGTTACGATCCTATTTTTTGCTTGAAAAATTATCCAATCTTTATATAAATGCCCAGTTCTATCTAAACCTTTATTTTCTTTATATTCATATTGTGATGGCAGTTTTTTAGCTCGCTTTTTTAGCGTTACTACCTTTGGTAGGTTATGTACTGAAACTGTCAAATATTCATTATGAATATATCTGTAAAGTGTCGAAACAGAAGTTTTATCTTCTCCTTCTAGAGTGTGAGCAATGTGATAAATTGATTGTCCCTTTTTTACTCCATCTGTAACTCGATCATTTATTTTTTGAAATGATTCAGGTGTTTTATCAATTCCTTGTCTTGAAGATATTAAAAGATTTCTATATTCGTTATCTGCATTTAATGGATAATACATATATTTGTCTAACGGACATACATCTTTTTTATCACAACCATTGCACACAAATGGATACCTTTCCGAAACATTTTTCGTACATTTAAAAACAATTTTATAGGAGCATCGAATCATTGTTTTGCATCTTACGCAATTTTTCGAGCATTTGTTTTTACAATTTCCTCTTTTTGTGCATGTTTTTTTGTTTGCACAATTACTACAAATTGATGTATCAATAATTGCGCCAGGTTTAAAAACTCTTCTATTCTTGATTTCTCTAGAGATGCTTGTCGCATGTAGATCAACCAAAAAAGCTGTTTCTTTAGCTGAACAATTGTTTTGCAAGCAATTAAATATAACCTGTCTTTTTGATAAATCTAAATGTTTGCCTAGTGGTTTTCCCATATTCATTTCCCTCCATTTAATATGGGTGGCAACACATATATATTAACCAAAATTTTGACACTAAT
>JAKSUT010000133.1 GCA_024408705.1 bacterium
ATTTTATTTATATCAAAATTTTCATACATCATACAAAAACGATACTAAAAAAATATAAATTTTCAAGATAAAACTTAATAATTGGGTTGTAAAAGAAATGATTATTATTTAAAATATGATGACAGAAGGAGAAAATAAATGCCAGTAATTAATGAAAAATTTGTTGTTCACACTCAAGGTTTCACAGACATAATTGACATCACTAAAAGTGTTCAAAATTGTGTATACAGACATTCACTACAAAGTGCATCAGTTCTAGTATATGTAGCAGGTAGTACAGCATCAATCACACATATAGAATTTGAGCCAGGACTATTAGTTGATTTACCGGAAGCATTGGAAACAATAGCTCCAACTGGAAAAGATTATCACCACGATTCAACTTGGCACGATGGAAACGGATATGCACATTTAAGAGCATCAATTATTGGTAATTCAACTTCAATCCCTTTGATAGAAGGGGCATTACAACTTGGAACTTGGCAACAAATAGTATTAATTGATTTTGATAACAAACCAAGAAACAGAACAGTTTACGTTCAAATTATTAATTAAAATGTAATAATTTTGTTACAAAAGAAAACGCAAAGTGTTTTTGTATTAAAATTATTATTGAGAAAAAAATTTTTCTTTACTAATTTGATTGTTTTAAATAATATGTTAGTATATTAAAAGTTAGATAGATAATAAAAGAGGAATGATAAGTGGAAAATTTTGGACCAGATATATTTGGAAGAAAAGAATCATTACAACAACAAACACCAAGAGTAAGCCCTGCAAAAATTAAAGTAATTGGTGTTGGCGGTGGCGGTGGAAACGCAGTTAGCCGTATGATTAAATCAGGGTTATCAGGTGTTGAATTTTGGTTAATGAACACAGACTTGCAAGTTTTAAACACATCAAGCTGTAAAAATAAAATTCAACTTGGTCCAAAACTTACAAACGGCTTAGGCGCTGGCGGTGAACCTCAAACTGGTGAAAAGGCAGCTGAAGAAGCACAACAAGAAATTACAGAAGCATTAGAAGGCGCAGATATGGTATTTGTAACTGCCGGTATGGGTGGTGGAACAGGTACTGGTGCTGCTCCTGTTATTGCTAAAATTGCAAAAGAACTTGACATCTTAACAATCGGTGTTGTAACAAAACCATTCTCTTTTGAAGGAAAACGTAGAGCAAACCAAGCTGAACAAGGTTTGGAAAAACTTAGAGAATCAGTTGATGCTCTTGTTGTTATTCCAAATGACAGATTGTTAGATGTAGTTGATAAAAGATTATCATTAGAAGGTGCATTCCTTGTAGTTGATGAAGTTTTAATGAGAGGTGTTCAAGGTATCTCTGACATCATCACAATTCCTGGTCTAATCAACGTTGACTTCGCTGATGTTAATAGCGTAATGCAAGCATCAGGTTCAGCATTAATGGGTATTGGTCAAAGTGATGGTGAAGGCAGAGCTGTTGAAGCTGCTAAAATCGCTATTAATTCACAACTTCTTGAAACTTCAATCAATGGTGCTAAGGGTGTTATCATTAACATCACAGGTGGACCTGATATGACTCTTCACGAAGTTACAGATGCAACAGAAATCATTAACGCAGCTATTCTTGATGATGCAAAAGTTATCATCGGTGCGGTTGTTGATGAAAAACTTCAAGGAAAAATCAAAATTACAGTTATTGCAACAGGTTTTGAGTTACAATCACAAATGCCAATGAACCAAATGGCAGGACAAAAACAACTTAGTGCATTAGATTTCTTCTCTACTTCATTTAGTGGTAATTCAGCACAACAAACAACAACTCAAACTACTCCATCTATGATGCAACCAATGCAATCAACTCCAATGCCTTCTCCACAAAGAACTGAAGCTAGTCCAAGTTACTCAAATTTGGATATTCCAGAGTTCTTAAAAGACTAGGTATTGATTAAATTAAAATTATAAACATTTTATAAAAAAGAGTTAATTACAAAAATTGACTCTTTTTTATAACTATAAAATAAGGGAAAAATATGCAAGTAAACAATATTAATTCAACACAAAATTTCGGTACAAAATGTATGATTGGCGAATTTTCAGCACGATTAGGTTTGAGAAATTGTGATGAAAATATAACAAAAAGCATATATCAAGCATTAAAGAAATTATCAAAAAACAAAGCAAACGATACATTAGTGCTTAGTCTTGGTACAAATGGAAAAACAGCAGATACAATATTAAATCTCTCTTATTTTGATGGCTCAAATAAATGCAAAAGTTTTATTTACTATAACTTAAAGAATTTAGAAAACATTAATACCCTTTCAAAAAAAGGAATAAAAAAACTTATAACAAGCGGTTACAAAGTATTAGCAGGAAAAACAGATTGCAAAGCAAGTAAAATTACGCAACTTCCTATATGCGATACTAATATTCAACCATCTAAAAAGAATTTAGCAATGATTGAAAAACTTATAAAAAAATTCGGCTTCGATGATTCTTCTCTTTTGCATTAAAGTTATTTCAAACAATTTATATAATCATTTCTTGAAACAGTTTTTTGTTCTGATGTAGAAAAATCTTTTATAGAAACTGTATTATTTGCGATTTCATCTTCGCAAACTATAACTGCATGACTTGCAACCTTTGAAGCTTTTTCAATTTGTTTTCCGAATTTTTTGCAAGACAAATCAAAATCTGCAGAAAAACCTGCGGCTCTTAATTCATTTACAACCTTAAATGCCTCTGTAGAGCTTGAAGAAACAACAAAAATATCAAGTTTATTATCTTCTACATCAGGTAATAAACTGTTTAATCTTTCCATTCCCATAGCAAAGCCAACAGCAGGGGTATCAACACCACCTAGGTGTCTTACTAAGGAATCATATCTTCCGCCGCCGCAAACGGCATTCTGAGAGCCTAAATTATTAGACTTAATTTCAAAAACTGTTCTGTTATAATAATCTAAACCTCTAACAAGAAGTCTATTAACAGAATATTTAATATTAAGAGCATCTAAATACTCTTTTACTTTATTAAAATGTTCACTACATTCATCACAAATGTATTCAGAAGTAATAACATTTTGTATTTCTTCTGAATTTAAAACTTCATTACATTCAGGAACTTTGCAATCTAAAAGTCGCAAAGGATTTTTTTCAAATCTTTCTTGGCAATCAGGACACATATTAGCTAAATATGGACGAATTGCATCTTTCAATTTTTTACTAAATGTTTCTCTACAATTTGGACAACCCAAAGAATTAATTTCTACATCTAAATCACATAAACCAATTGATTTTAAGTAATTTACAGCCAACAATATAACTTCAGCATCAGCAGAAGGTTCTTTAATACCAAACATTTCTACTCCAACTTGGTGGAACTGTCTTTGTCTGCCGGCTTGTGGACGTTCATATCTAAACATAGGGCCTTTGTACCAAAGTTTTACTGGTGCAGTAAGTCTATGCATACCATTTTCAATGAAAGAACGAACAACACCAGCTGTATTTTCAGGTCTTAAAGTTAAAGAACGCTCTGATTTTTCGAAAGAATACATTTCTTTATTAACGATATCAGTTGTATCACCAACGCCACGTGCAAAAAGTTCAGTAGCTTCAAAAATTGGAGTTCTGATTTCTTTAAACCCAGCAAATGAAAAAACTTCTTCTGCTTTTTTTTCTAAATTATACCATTTTGAAATTTCGGCGGGTAAAATATCTTTAGTACCCTTTTGTGCTTTAATAATATTTGTCATAGGCAAATTGTATCGCAAATATAAGAAAAAATCAAAACTAAATTTTTTATAATTAAATTTAAAATATACAATAAAAAAAGAGGTAACATCAAAATGATAATTACCTCTTTTAAAAATAGAATCTGGCAACGAGTTATCTTCCCAGGAAGTGGCCCTCCAAGTATTTTCACCGCTATGAGTCTTTACGACCGTGTTCGGGATGGGAACGGGTGGTTTCCTCACGCTTGGTCACCAGAAAATCTTCGTAGAATTTCTGTTGAACTAAATTATTCAAGAAATTCAAAGTGCAATTTGCACACTGAAAGCTGCACAGAACTATAAACTTACGTATTCATCTTAACTTCCAAAGTGAAACTTTGGTAATTAGGAAAAGCCCTCGTCCGATTAGTACTAGTCGGCTGAAAATGTTGCCATTCTTATACCTCTAGCCTATCAACGTCGTAATCTACAACGGGACTTACTAGCTTATGCTATGAGAGATCT
>JAKSUT010000134.1 GCA_024408705.1 bacterium
TCTTCAATCATTCTTGATAATCTTTCTGATTGACGTTTTATTGTTCTCAATGACTTTTGTTTTGTTTCTTCATCAATTTCTATATCTTGACGCAAAAGTCTTGATGTATAACCTTGAATACTTGTTAATGGAGTTCTAAATTCGTGACTTACTGTATCTATCAAATTTGAACGATAATTATCAAGATTTTTCAATTCTGCATTTTTGCTCTTTAATTGCAAATAAGATTTGTGAATTTGACCAGCCATTCTATTAAACTTGAACGCTAAAAAGATAATTTCATACGGTGTAAAAATATTTGTCAAAAGTCTTATTCTTCTTTGATAATTACCTTTTGAAACGGCAATAATCGCTTTAAATAATTGTCTTATATTTATATAGATATGATATGTGTATAATCCAACAATAAAGATAATTGTAAGTGATGCAACTAATATTGCCAAAATTATTTTTAATCTGTTATCGTTTATATTTTTTTGAGTAACTTTTTTAGTTGTATTTACAATAATTGTTATATCAGGACTAGATTTTTTTATATAAACTAGAGGTTGGTTTTTTATTGAACCATACACAACAGCTTTATCTTTTTCCAATTTTTTTGGCAATAATTTTATTGAATTTTTGAAATCTTTTTCATTATAATTGTGTTTTGCAATTAAATTACCATCATTTGAAATAACATATATTTGACGAACTTCTTCTTGCATTGGTTTAAACAAATTTGAAGAAAGAAAATCTAAATCAAATGTTCCAACCAAAAATCTTCCATTATCCATTGTTGTATAAATAGAAATATTATGACTTTTCAAATTTTCATCATGACGTTGCAATAATTCTTGTGGTGTATTAATAAGTTCTAATGATTTAAATTCTGGAGAATCAGCTAAAACCTTTGCTAAATATCTTTTTTTAGGAAAAAATCCACCTTTTTTAGCAGCTTGATCTGTACCTTGTTGAATTTGCTTCAACTCATTAATTGAAGTTTTTATAAATACGTCGATTTCATTCGATACCACTTGTGAAATAAGAATTGCAGAATCTCTCAACTGAGAACGCATCGCTTGTTGGTTAATATTATTTATAATAAACCCGCTTATTATCATCGGAATAATAACTGCGCATAACACAACAATTATCATTTGTTCTACAATTTTCAATCTTCTAAAAAATATCTTTTTCATTTTATTCACCTTTAAACGGAGTTAATTTATACCCCACATTAGTTACAGTATGCAAATATGCAGGATTTTTTACATCTTCCTCAATCTTATTTCTCAATCCACCAACGTGAACTCTCAACATTCTCACATCTTCGTTGCTATCATAACCCCAAACTTCATCTAACAATGTAGCAAGGGTTACAGCACTATTGATGTGTTGCATTAAACAATACAAAATTTCAAACTCTGTCGGAGTTAATTTCATTTTTTTGTTTATTATTGAACATTCCAAGCTTTCAGGGAATATTTCAATATCTCCAGCTTTTAAAACTTCGTTGCTCAAAGATTTTTCTTCTACAACATTTCTTCTCAATAAAACTCTTATTCTCAAAAGAACTTCTTGAATATCAAACGGTTTAACCAAATAATCATCAGCACCACCGTCAAAACCTTCTGTCTTATCTTCAATAGTTCCTTTTGCTGTAAGCATTAAAATGGGAACAGAAATTTTTGCTTGTCTGATATTTTTACAAACATCAAAACCATTCATTTTTGGCATCATTACATCTAACAAAATCAAATCATAAGAGTTGTTTAACGCTTTATTCAAGCCTTCCAAACCATCTTTTGCAGTATCAACGTAATAGCCACTGTGAGAAATATCAAATTCTAATAATTCTCTAATTTCTGTATCATCATCAACTACTAAAATTCTTTTTGAAACATGTTCCATAAACATAACTCTCCTGAGCATATTCTATAGCATTGAGCAAATTTTTAAACCCACCATTTATACTAAAAAAGCACTTGCTTAATTTGCAAGTGCTATTTAAAATTTCCCCATTCCGTATCTAGTAGCTTCTTTCTTATATTAAGTCAGAAGTTTTAAATCTTTTTTTTCTATTTGAAAACTTTATTAAAATTTGTTTCATAATCTTTTCTTTCTTTGTTGCTCTCTACATATATATAAAGTATATACTCTTAAAATAATTGCCTTTTTGGTTTCAGTTTTATTAAGAAATATTACAAGCATTAGTAATATGGTTACTTTATTTATATAAATTAGTGTAGTAGAATAGTTGAAATCACAGTTCTTTGAGGAAAAAACAATGAGAAAATTTCTACTTATAGCATTAATTTTTATAATTAGCGCAGGACAATCTTTTGCGTTTGATTACGATATTTATAAACTTAATAACGGACAAACAGTAATAATTAAAGAAGTCAAAAACAATCCAATAGTAATAATTGACACTTGGGTAAAAACAGGCTCAATAAATGAAAATGATACAAATAACGGTGTATCACATTTTTTAGAACACCTGTTTTTCAAAGGAACATCAAATCATCCGACAGGTGAATTTGACAGATTATTAGAATCAAAAGGTGCGATAACAAATGCCGCAACAAGCAAAGATTTCACTCATTATTACATTGAAATTCCGTCAAAATATTTCAATCTTGCAATGGATCTTCATTCAGATATGATATTAAACCCAATGATACCAAGCAAAGAACTAGAAAAAGAACGTAAAGTTGTAATGGAAGAAATTGCAAAAGACCAAAATAATCCTGACGATAAAGTCTATAAAAATTTAATAAAAATGATTTATACAACACACCCTTACAAAAGAGAAGTCATTGGAACAAACGAAATTATAGAAAAAATTTCAAGAGAAGAAATATTAAATTACTATAAAACTCACTATTCTCCAAAAAATATGACAACTATTGTAATTGGAGATATTGAAACAGATAAAGTTTTAGAAAAAATAAAAGAAAATTTTAACACTCCAGAAACAAGAAAACTTCAAACTTCAAAGAACAAACACGAAAAACTTTTAACTAAACAAGTGAAAAATATTGACTTTCAACCAGTTTCAAGTGGCTATATGATGATTGGATACAGAGGAGCAGATGTTTTCAACAACGATACATATGCTCTTGACGTTCTTTCAACCATTCTTGGAGAAGGAAGAACAAGTGTTTTATACCAAAAAATCAAAGAACAAAAACAACTTGCTTATTCAATCGGAGCAAGTAATGCAACATATAAAGAAGACGGTATTTTTTGGATAAATGCAAATTTCACACCTGAAAATATGGAACAACTTGAAAATAACATATTTTCAGAAATTACAAATATACAAAAATATGGCGTAACTCAAGAACAACTTGATATTGCAAAAAGTATAATCGAAAGAGACACATATTATTCAAGAGAATCTATTTCAAGCATTGCCTCTCAAATCGGCTATGCAACAACTTTAACAAACAATCCTCAATACTACAATGAATATTTAGACAACATTAAAAAAGTCACTCTTTCAGACATAAAAAGAGTTTCAAACAAATATTTAGGCAAAAATAAATCAGCAATTTCTATCGTATTACCCAAAGGTTATGAAAATAAAACACTTGCAAAAACACAAGAAAAGCAACTACACAATGCAAATTTAGTAAAAGGAAATTCTTATACAAAAAAATATTTAATCGACAACAATGCAACATTACTTTTGTCAAAAAATGATTTAAACGACATTGTTGCAATAACAATATATGCAAAAGGTGGGCAATTTATTGAAGATATAGCAGGTACTTCTGATTTAATGGCAAGTGTAATGTTGAAAGGAACAAAAAAATATTCAGCAGAAGAACTTGCAAAAATATTAGAAGAAAATGGAATAAAAATAAATCCTAAATCTTCTACAGATGCTTTTGTTATTGAAGTTTTAACAACAAAACCTCAACTTAAAACAACATTAGAACTTTTAAATGAAATAGTAAACAACGCAAAATTTGATGACTATGAAATTAAAAAAGTTAAAAACACAAAACTAAATTCAATAAAACAATCAAAAGATATTCCAATGAATATAGCTCTACAAGAATACAAAAACTCAATTTTTGCACAAAGTGTTTATTCAAACGGAGCAAAAATTTATGAAACAACATTACCAAAAATCGAAAGAACAAATATTATAAATTACTACAACAAAATATTTGCACC
>JAKSUT010000135.1 GCA_024408705.1 bacterium
TACACCAAATTCATCTAATAATTCTTCCAATTTTTTAGCTTTTTCATTTACTGTAAGCTTATCATTCATTTCTAGAACAAGTTTGATATTATCTTCTACTGACAATTTTCTAAAAATAGATGCTTCTTGAGGAAGATAACCTACACCGGCTTTTGCTCTTATATTCATTGGCCAAAGTGAAATATCATCATCGTTCAAGAAAATTTGTCCACTATTTGGTTTAACTAAACCTACCACCATATAAAATGTTGTTGTTTTACCAGCACCATTTGGACCTAGCAAACAAACAACTTCACCTTTGTTTACTTCGAAAGAAACATCATTTACAACACTTCTGTCGCCATAAATTTTTATCAAATTTTTAGCTATTATCTTTTTAGTTGGTTCTAAAACTTTTGTTGTATTTGTTTTTTTTGATGTAACTGGTGTTGATTTTTGCAAATCAGTTTTTAATTCTGATTTTTTAGTTATTTTTTTCGCCATTTTTTAAACCTTAATTATTTTCTAATTTTTTCATAGTAGGGAATGCAATTACATCACGAATTGTTTGAGAGTCAGTAAGCAACATTACTAATCTATCAATTCCCATACCCATACCACCTGTTGGAGGCATACCGTATTCTAATGCTTCGATAAAGTCATCATCAAGTTCCATAGCTTCTTCATCACCATTTGCTTTTTCTCTTGCTTGAGCTTCAAATCTGCTTCTTTGATCAATTGGATCAGTAAGTTCTGAGAATGCGTTTGCAATTTCCCAACCATTAACACGAGTTTCAAATCTTTCTGTTAATCTTGGATTATCTCTGTGAACTTTCGCCAATGGAGAAATTTCCAATGGATAATCAGTAATGTGAATTGGTTGAATTAAATGTGGTTCAACTTTTTCTTCAAATACTTTATCAATAACTTTGCCCCAAGAATCATCTTCTTCGACATAAACACCAACTGAATCAGCCATTTTGCGAGCTTCTTCTGCTGTAAAACATTCATTAAAGTCTAAGCCTGTATATTCTTGTACAGCACCTAACATAGTTTTTCTATCCCAAGGTGGAGTTAAATCAATTTCATTTTCGCCATATTTAATTTTTGTTGTTCCTAAAACTTCTTGAGCAACAAACGCAACCATATTTTCTGTCAATTCCATCATATCGTTGTAGTCTGCATAAGCTTGATAAAGTTCTATCATAGTAAATTCTGGATTATGTCTTGTATCAATACCTTCGTTTCTAAAACATTTACCAATTTCGTAAACTCTTTCAGAAACACCACCGACAATTAATCTTTTCAAATATAATTCAAGAGCAATTCTCATTGTCATACCCATATCAAGAGCATTATGATGAGTAGTGAAAGGTCTTGCATTTGCACCAGATGCAACTGTTTGCAAGATTGGAGTTTCAACTTCCAAATAACCTTTGTTTGCCAAAAACTCTCTTATTTTTGAAATTATTAAACTTCTCTTTTTAAAAGTATCTCTTGTTTCTTTATTTACAATCAAATCAACATATCTTTGTCTGTATTTTGTTTCAACATCTGTCAAACCATGGAATTTTTCAGGTAATGATAACAATGCTTTTGAAAGAAGAGTGTAAGTTGTAGCTTTTATTGACAACTCACCACGTGGAGTTCTTCTTATTGTACCTGTAAAACCAACAATATCACCGATATCTACCAGTTTTAACATTTTTACCATTTCTACTGGCATATTTTCTTTATGACAAAAAATTTGAATTTTTCCTGAAGAATCTTGCAAATCAATAAACATACCTGTATTTCTCATTGCCATAATTCTACCTGCAACAGAATAAACATCTTGTGTTTCTTCGCCTGCTGCTAAATCTTTATATTTGTCTTGCAATTCTTGTGCATCTGCAGTTTTGTCAAACGTATATGGATATGGGCAAATGCCTTTATCTGCAAGTTCTGTAAGTTTTTGTATTCTACCTTGTCTTATTGTTTCTTTTGGAGTTAATGCTTCTGTTTTCTTTTCCATTATCAATTCCTTTATTGCTAAAATTATTTACTTAATAATTTTAGCATGAATATAAAAAATTTAAATTAAATAAAAAAGCAAAAAAAAGGAGACTTGATAAGCCCCCGCGTAATATGTTGAGTATATTTAAAATAAAACTTTTATTTCAAGCCTGCTTTGGCTTTTTGATAATTACTTTTTAACCCTTGAGCTAAATCTGCTCTTCCGCTATTTTCATAGATTTTTGTGATATCTTCTAAAAATTTCATGCTATCGATACGAGCTGATTTTGCACCTGAAATTGGTTTTGAAACAGTTTTTGAAGCAGCTTGTTGTTGCATTTTTGCTGCTGAATTTCTTTTAATAATTTCTTGAGCAGCTTGTTGCAAAGCATTTGGAGCAGCTGATGGTGCTTTCACTGGAGTTGAAAAAGCTTTGCTATTCAATCTTGAACGAGAAACTTCTGGAGTCATATATGGACTTTTTGTACTGTTTTTATAAGTATTCAATCCATAATTTGATTTTGAAATATCTCTTGTTTTTGGAACATAAGATTGCTCATTATATGAAGATGTTTGCATATTTTGATTATATGTTTCTTGCATATTTTGAGATAAACCTTCTCTCACTCTTGAACGATACATATCAATTTCACGTTGTTGCAAATTGCCACCCAAACTTAGTGTTCTATTAGCAGCTGAACTTTGCATTTTTTTCAACTTCACAATGCTTGAAAGTAATACTAAAAGTAAACCAATTGTCATTGCCCAGCTTGCCTTATCTTCATCAAACAAACCTTTTACATAAGAAATAAGAGATGACAATGAATAACTATCAATATCATCTTCTTCATCTTTTACAATTGGTCTAAATGATGTTACAGGACCACTCAATAAAATTTCACTTGCTGCTTTTTGTTCATTTGTTTGTGAATTATTTAAAACACCCAAAGGAGTTTTTAAAGAATCAAATTGAATTCTTGCATTTTGAACATTTGCTGCTTGAATGAAAATTTTAACAGATTCATCTGTTACAGGTTCTACAACCACACTATCAACAGAAGAAGTATTATTATAAATTGTATTAATAGTTTTTGAAGCTCTAATACCATTCAAAAGAATAATCATTTTGTTTGGAGCTTGAACAGTTTTTTTAACTTCTGCTACGTCATCAGATTTTAAAATAACATCATAACTATCTTTAACACCTGTGATTTGAATTGCTTGCAAAACATTTTCTGTTGCAAAAACCTTTCCACAAGTAAGTGCGATACATGCTATTCCTAATAATAAAATCTTTTTCATACTCATCAACATTTTAAAAAACTTTTACTCCTGTTAGTTAATTACTCAACTTCTCCCTATTGACATTCTAACTATATATTTTTTTTTCTACTATGACATCAATCCGAAGATTTAAGTTTTTAAAATTTTTATAGATCATCTGGTCTATAAAATAAAAAAAGGGTCTGCGAATTTTATTCGCAGACCCTTCTAAACACCACTTAAAACATCTATATCAAGAATTTTCCATTTTCATAAATCAATTTATCATCAGCATAAATTTTTCCACCGTTTTTCATATTCTTGATGATATCCCAATGTAAACCTGACACATTTTTTCCACCTGTTTCAGGATAAGAAGCACCACATGCCATGTGAATTGCACCACCGATTTTTTCATCAAACAAAATGTTTCCTGTAATATCTTGTACCATTTCATTTGTACCTATCGCAATTTCACCGACAAATCTTGCACCTTCATCTAAATCTAACATTGAAAGTAAAAATTCTTCGCCTTTTTCTGCATGAGCTTCTACAACTTTTCCCTTTTCAAGTTTTAAATGAATTTTAGATGCTTCATTTCCTCTATATATAGCAGGGAAATCAAAATAAATTTCACCTTCTGCGCTATCTTCAACAGGAGATGTAAACACTTCACCGTCAGGATAATTATTTTTACCTGCACAACTTATCCATTTTCTACCTTGTGTATTGAATGTAATATCTGTTTTTTCACCAACAATTCTAATTTTTGAACATTTATCCAAATAATTTGCATATTTTGTTTGTTCTTCATCCATTTTTTTAAGTCTTTCAACAGGATTATCCAAATTTAAGAAACACGCATTAAACAAAAATTCAGAATATTCATCCAATGACATTTTTGCTTCTTGAGCCAAAGCAT
>JAKSUT010000136.1 GCA_024408705.1 bacterium
CATGCATCATTTCTTTTGCATCTTCAATTTCATCTGTTGCTTTTTTCCATTTGTGGTAAAGTTCAACAGTTTCTTCCATAGCTTTTCTTTGTTTTGATAAATCTCTGAACTTATTATAATCTTGGATAACTTCTGGTTTTGATAATGTTTCTCCAAGCTCCATGTACTTTTGTTCAATTTGTAAAATTTTATCTAACATATCTTTCATAGCATTTTCATCCAATTTTGTAATTTACTAACTAAATTATAACAAGAAAATAATTATTTTTTTGCATGTTTGTATTAAAATCTTAAGGAGAGGCGATAAAAATGAATAAAAACGATAAAATTTTTGTAGCAGGACACAATGGTTTAGTAGGTTCTGCAATTGTTAGAAAACTTGAAGCAGAAGGTTTTACAAATATTTTAAAAAGACGTTCAAAAGAAGTTGATTTATGCAATCAACAACAAACTTATGAACTTTTTGAAAAAGAAAGACCTGATTATGTATTTTTAGCAGCTGCGCAAGTTGGCGGAATTATGGCTAATTCTACATATCCAGCAGGTTTCATATACAGAAATTTGATGATTGGTTGTAACGTGGTTGATGCGTGTTACAGATATGGAGTTAAAAAATTATTAAATATGGGTTCTTCTTGTATTTACCCAAGACTTGCACCACAACCAATGAAAGAAGATTGTTTGCTAACTTCAACACTTGAAAGTACAAATGAAGCATACGCGTTAGCAAAAATTTCTATAATTAAACTTTGCAGATATTATAACCAACAATACGGAACAAATTATATATCTGTAATGCCTACAAACCAATATGGTATAGGTGATAACTACAATATGGAAACAGCTCACCTTTTACCAATGTTGATGCGCAGATTTCATCTAGCAAAACTTTTAAGAAATAATGACTTTGAAGGTATCAGAGCCGACCTAAAAAAATATAAACTTGGTTGGGGTTTAGATGAAAAACTTGACCTTACAAGCGAAGAATCTATCAAAGAATGTTTAGCCGGAATTGGCGCTTATCCAGACAAAGCTATTGTTTGGGGCGATGGTTCTGTATTTAGAGAAATGATGTGTTCAGATGATTTAGCTGATGCTTGTTTCTATTTAATGCAAAATAAAGACTACAAAGATATTGGAGAACTTGTTAATATCACTGATGGTACAGATATTCAACTAAAAGAACTTATACCAATGGTAAAAGATATAGTTGGTTTTGATGGTGAACTTGTTTGGGATAAAACCAAACCAAACGGAACTCCTAAAAAACAAATGGATGCTACAAAAATTAAATCTTTGGGCTGGACTCCAAAAATAGATTTAAAAAAAGGCATCGAAGAAACATACAAACATTACATAAGTTAATTAAAACTTGCGATTTAATTTTTAGCAGTTTATAATATACTCACGGAATATAAATGGAAAGGAATTTAAAGATGAAAGACGGAATACATCCTGATTATAAAAAATGCACAATCAAATGTGTTTGCGGTAACGAAATTGAAACAGGTTCAATAGAAGATAACATTACAGTTGAAATTTGCAACAAATGTCACCCTTTCTATACTGGACAACAAAAAATTCTTGACTCTGAAGGTAGAGTTGAAAGATTCAACAAACGTTACGGTAACAAAAAGTAGTTTTTGTAAAATTAAAAAGCGGCTTGAAATTTTCAAGCCGCTTTTTTAATGGTTAATAAAATAAAAAAAACGATGGCATCTATTTAATCACCATCGTTTTTTTATTTTATTATTAGTTTTATCGTTATGCAATTTCGCCAACAGCTTTTAATTTAGCAGCTTTTGCAGGAAGTTTTAACAATTCTGCTTCTGCAACTAAATCTTTTTCATCATTAGTTTTTACCATATCTGGAGTAACTCTAAATGATGTAACATCTTCTTTTGAAGGAATGTCATACATAACGTCTAACATTAATTCTTCAACTATTGAACGCAAAGCTCTTGCACCAGTTTTTCTTTTGATTGCTTCTTGCGCAATCTTATCAATAGCAGCCTTATCAAATTCCAAATCAACACCATCCATTTTTAATAATGCTTGATATTGTTTGATAATCGCATTTTTAGGCTCTGTTAGAATCATTTTTAAAGTATCTTCATCTAATGCATCTAATACTGCATAAATTGGAACACGACCGATAAATTCAGGAATCAAACCGAATTTTAACAAGTCTTCTGGTTGCAATTTCTTAAGCATTTGTGCTGCTTGAGCTTCTTTTTCTGCTTTTGTAGAAGGTGCTTTTGAACCAAAGCCAACAGAAGCAGAATCACCAGCTCTTCTATCTACTATTTCAGATAAACCAACGAAAGCTCCACCAACAATAAACAAGATATTGCTTGTATCAATTTGAATAAATTCTTGGTGAGGATGTTTTCTTCCACCTTGTGGCGGAACATTTGCAACTGTACCTTCAATCATTTTTAACAATGCTTGTTGTACACCTTCACCAGAAACATCTCTTGTTATTGATGTATTTTCACTTTTTCTTGCGATTTTGTCGATTTCATCAATGTAAATTATACCTCTTTCAGCTTTTGCTGAATCATAATCTGCATTTTGAAGTAATCTCAAAAGAATATTTTCAACGTCATCACCAACATAACCAGCTTCTGTAAGAGTTGTAGCATCTGCAACTGCAAATGGAACATCTAACATTTTTGCCAAAGTTTGAGCTAACAAAGTTTTACCTGAACCTGTTGGACCAACTAGCAAAATATTAGACTTTTGAATTTCTATATCAGAAGTTTTGTTATCTTTGTTATGTTTTAATCTCTTATAGTGGTTATATACAGCAACAGAAAGAACTTTTTTTGCATCTTCTTGACCTACAATGTGTTCATCTAAATGAGCTTTTATTTCAGCAGGTTTTGGAATAGGTTTTTCGTCACTTGAAGCAACTTCGCCTTCTTTTCCTTCTTTTTCTTTGCCTTCAAAAAACTCTTCGTCAAGAATTTCATTACAAAGTTCTACACATTCATCACAAATATAAACTTCAGGACCAGCAATAAGTTTCTTTACTTGGTCTTGAGTTTTACCGCAAAATGAACATTTTAATCTGCTATCATCCATCTTTGCCATCAATTTCTCCTACTATAATTGATCTCGTGTAATAACTTTATCAATCATACCATATTCCATAGCTTCTGCAGGAGTCATGATATAATCACGGTCAGTATCTTTTTCGATTTTTTTCAATGATTGACCTGTATTTGAAGCTAAAATTTCATTTAATGATTTTTTAATTCTGATAATTTCAGCTGCTTGAATTTCAATATCAGTTGCTTGACCTTGAGCACCACCAAGAGGTTGGTGAATAAGAACTCTTGAATGAGGTAAAGCCATTCTTTTTCCTTTTGTACCAGAAGATAACAAGAATGCACCCATTGATGCTGCTTGACCTAAACAAATAGTTGAAACATCTGAACGAATGTGTTGCATTGTATCATATATTGCAAAGCCGGCAGTTACAGATCCACCTGGGCTGTTAATATATAACATAATATCTTTTTCTGGATTTTCACTATCAAGTAATAACATTTGTGCAACAACCAAATTTGCAACCATATCATCAATTGCAGTTCCTAAGAAAATAATTCTTTCTCTTAATAATCTTGAGAAAATATCAAAAGAACGTTCACCTTTGCTTGATTGTTCTATTACTACAGGTACAAAACTCATATTTAATTTCCCTTTCTTTATCTATTTCAAATTTATTATATCATAATTTTTGAATTATTTAATTACTTAGATTTTTTAAATTCAATTTTATTGTTTTCAACAAGATAATCAAATACTTTTTCGTTTAATGCTTGTTGAGATAGAGAACCGATTGCATCTGGATTTTTCTTAAATTCTTTTAACAATGTTTCTCTGTTAATGCTATATGCTGCTTCTACTTGTTGCAATTTTACTGATAAATCTTCAGGACTTACAGTAATTTTTTCTTCTTGAGCAATTTTATCAATTACCAAAGTAGTTTTAATTCTTTTTTCTGCATCTTTTTTGATTTCTTCTTTTACTTTATCTTCGCCTTGAGCTTTCATAGCATCATCCAAAGATAAACCTTGCATTG
>JAKSUT010000137.1 GCA_024408705.1 bacterium
GAGAACAAACGATTTGTTTTAAGTAAATTCAATAAAGGTGAATTTGGTGATAAAACATTTGTTTGTCCAATGTAATCTTCAAGTTTTTGCGGACGTAAAAGCTCTGCAAGTGGAACTTGTTTGTTTTGTTCTTCCAGTATTGTAAATAAATTTGCCATGATTTTATTTTAACATATAAAATTAAAAAACCTTTAAAATTGGGATATTTAAAAGTTTTTTGATATACTTTTATTAAGTTGTTGAAAGGGGTTTTATGAAAAAATTTTTAGTATTATTGGGAATTTTATTTTTAACTTTGCCTGCTTGTGCAGATGAAAAAAGAGATGTGGTTAAGGATTTGTACTCTCAACAAAATTATAACTATAACATGACGAAGACTAATAATTTGCAAGATTTGTATTCTGTGCAAAAAAATTCACAAAATACTACTCAATCAATTGATATAAAAGAAAAACAGGCTATTCAAAATCAAAAATCATCAGTAAAAAGTTTGCAGGCTCAAAGAAATTATCAAGCCTTGAATAGACAAATGATGCCTGTTTCTCCTACTACCCAAAAAGGTATGTATTATACGAAAAATGGTAATGGTTCGTTTAACAAAATGACTCCTGACCAATATAGAAAATCAAAAAGAAAAAATCGTTTTTTTAGATAAAATTAAGATATAATAGTTGTTATGAAACGATATATAGCTCTTGTAGATTGTGATTCTTTTTTTGTATCTTGTGAACAAGCAGAAAATCCTGATTTGTTAGGTAAACCTGTTTGTGTTTTGAGTAATAATGGCGGATGTGTTGTTTCACGTTCAAAAGAAGCAAAACAAGTTGGTGTAAAGATGGGTGAGCCATATTTTCTTGCAAAAAAAGCTTATCCTGATGTTATTTATATCTATGGTGATTTGCAAAAGTATTCAAAATTTTCAAAAAAAATTATGTCATGTTTAAAAAATTTTTCTTCTGATGTTGAGCAATATTCAATAGATGAGGCTTTTATTGATATAACCGGAACAAAAAAATTATACAAAAAAAATTATGTAGAAATCGCTAAAATGATACGTGAAAAAATTTTTGAGGAAACACAAATTCCTGTGTCAATTGGTTTGAGCGTATCAAAAACTTTGGCAAAATTGGCAAGTGATAAAGCCAAAGATACTGGTGGTTTATATGTTATAGGTTCTGCAAAAATAAATAAAATTTTAAAAGAAACTGATATTGATGATGTTTGGGGAATAGGCAAAAAGTTGCAGATATTTTTTAAACGTTGGGGAATTTATAAATGTATCGGTATAATAAATTCTTCTGATGAATGGTTAAAGAAAAATTTGGGAATAGTTGCGGTTAGAATGAAACATGAACTTATGGGAGAGGTTGTTTCGCCTGTTTCAAATGAGGTTAAATTTCCTAAATCTATTCAAAATACTTCTGCACTAAAAAGTTTTACGACTGATAAAACAATATTGAAACAAGAATTGAGCAAACATATTCACAAATCTTGCGTAAAAATTAGAAAAAATGGCGGTACGGCATCAATTATTGGCATGATGTTGAGGACAAAAGATTTTCAGGTTTTTTATAGAAAAAGACAATTAGATTATCCGACAAATTTTGAAATAGAGGTTTCAAATAATGTAATGTCGATGCTTGATGAAATTTATCAAGAGGGTATAATATACAGAAGTACAGGGGTAATGCTTGAAAATATAGTTTATAGTGATTCTAGACAGCAATCATTTTTTGAAGATGAAAAACTTGTGAAAAATAGAAACTTGGCAAAAGCGATAGATAAAATTGAAGATAAATTTGGTTCAAACACTATAAGAATTGGTTATTAAAATTTTGATGAGTCAAATTTTAACTTATGTAAAGAACTAAAAATTACAAAAAGCCTAAAACCTTAAAACTGTGGTATTATTTAGAAGTTAGAAAATAAGGAGAAGAACAATAGCAAACGAGGATAAAAACAAACCTATAATGAACGACAAAATCCGTTCAAAAGAAGTAAGGTTGATAACACAAGACGGCGAAAATAAAGGTGTAGTGCCAACATCAAAAGCTCTTCAAATGGCAGAAGATGCAGATTTAGATTTGATTTTAATTAGTCCAAATCAAGAACCACCGGTTGCAAAGATTTTGGATTATGGAAAATATAAATACGAAGTTGAAAAACGTGCAAAAGAAGCAAAGAAAAAACAACATGTCGTAGAAATTAAAGAAGTAAAAATAAGATATAAAATAGATATTCATGATTATCAAGTAAGAATAAAAAATATCAGAAAATTTATTTCACAAGGTAACAAAGTAAAAATCGTTGTAATGTTAAGAGGTCGTGAAATGCAACATTCAACATTGGCTTTTGACTTGATAAATCGATTTATAGAAGATTTGAAAGATGATCCGATAAATATCGAGAAAAAACCTCAAATGGAAGGTAGAAACGTAACTTTGATAATCGGACCACAATAGGTTAAAAATAAAACTTGATTTTCAGTTTTGTTGTTGGTAAAATTTACCTATGCATTAGCCTTCGTAAGAACTGCAACAAACAGTCAGAGGTTAAAAGATTGCTTATTATCAGCAATAATTGAAAATTAAATTTTTCTAAAAGAATTGAAAATGACAAGTAAATAAGGTGAATGCCGCAATAGCTTCTAGTGGAGCGAAGCGAAACGGAGTTAAATTTTGTAGAGCAAGACTCTACCAACTCCATGAAAATTAAATAAAAATGCCGCAATGCTTCCCAAGTGGAGTAGAACGGAACGGGTTAGATTTCGTAGAGCAAGGCTCTACCAACCCAAATGACAAATGAATAGATAAATATGCCGCAATAGCTCAGTTGGTAGAGCAAGGGACTGAAAATCCCTGTGTCCTTGGTTCAATTCCGAGTTGCGGCACCATTTTAAAAAAAGACCTTAAAAGGTCTTTTTTTTAATGCCGAAACGAGGAAATTTAAGAAGTAGTTGGTAGAGCAAGAAAAAACAGAAGATTTTTCTTAGTCCTTGATTCGCCCCTCTCACAAAACGATACTCAATCGTTTTGTTCGGCAGAGTGAGTTGCGGCACCATTTTTAAAAAAGCACTCAATTGAGAGTGTTTTTTTGTTTGATAATTTTTTTAAAAAATGAGCCTTAATTTAGAGTATATTTTAGTCCTAAAAAGTCTGTTAAAAGTTCAAGATTTAAGTATTCTACAGGCTTTGTTCATAAAGTTTTTATGATATACTCTACAAAAAGGAGTTGTATAATGTATAGAAATCCGTTTTGGGTTTATATTGTTTTATCTATATTTGCAGTGGTTTTATTTATAAGTGCTATATATATGATAATAAATGAACCTCAGGCAATAGCCTTAATTATTGGATTTATTATTATTTCTTTAAGTACTTTTGTGTATGTAAGTATATATGTATATGATTTAGTGAAAATTAAAAATAAAAAACAACAATATTCTAATAAATCTCTTGAATTTTTAAAAATCACAGGTTCTGAATTAGTTGATTATATTGAAATAGATAATGATTTTATTGTTATAAATTATCGTAAAAAAAATACTGTACAAAATCGTAAAATTTTAAAAAATGAGATTTCGACAATAGAAATTAATACTAGATTGGTTATGAAATATAATAATTCAAATGTTTTTATAAAATTAAAAAACGGGAATATTATAAATTTTAATATGGATATAATGAGTCTTTATGATTTTATAAAACAAATGAAGTTAATCTGTGATATCAAACATAATATCCAAACGATAAATAAGTTAGATGATTACAAAAAAGAAATTCTTGAGAAAGATATTGAATATTACATAGAACATGGCAAAAAAATGTCTATCAATTCCAAAATTAAACTTTCTGTGAACAAATTTTATTATAATTTGATTCTTGCATTTATATTGTTTATAGTTTGTATGTTTTTATTATCATTTATTAATTAGGTTAAGCGCAAAAAAAATAGGGCAGATAGTGTCTGTCCTTTTGTTCATTTTAATAAATTAAAAGTTTAGAACCACATAGCGCAGTCCTCCTTTCATATATTTATTATAACTCTTTTTTTAACCTTTTCTAGTGTGTTGAAAAAAA